>CAIZKT010000383.1:0-4690 GCA_903933565.1 uncultured Victivallales bacterium
CTGGTATGGCAGCGCGCCTTCAGCGCTTCAGACGGACTCTCTTATTGCACAGGTCGACTTTTCTTGAAAAGTAGCTATTCAGGTTACAACTCAGGTGCATGTCCCTGCCCCAACGGGGCTGTGGCTCAGAGCCCAGGGTTGCGGCCATGGTGCCGCTACCCTGGGTCACATGGGGTCATGGCCTCCTAGCCCAACGGGGTTGCGTCTTGGCACCCTGACCCAACCCCGCTGGGGTAGACTGGGTTTGCTGCCTTGCTCACCCAGGGTAGGCCGACGCCGCGGCCAACCCTGGGCTTGGGTACGCAGCCCCGTTGGGGCAGGATACGCAGATGCACCTGAGTAGCTACTGCTGCGGCACTATGGGCCGAAGCGCTCGATGAAGCCCGGCGCCACCGCCGGGAGGACTGACGCGTCTACCTGGCCGTAGCAGAGGGGAACAGATGGTCTTGAACAGAACCGAGGGAGTGGGCTTCGGGAACGCGACGGCGACGGGACTGCGCTGGTTTGGCGCTGCCTTCGCGTGGTTTCCTTACCCGACGTCCGGTCTCCCGGATTCCGACTGAGCGGCGGAACGCTTGGCTCTGAGTGTTGCCCGGCAGTGTGCTCGAGCGCATCTCGGCGCAGCCCTCGGGCTCGGCTCAGGTTTCGCCGCCACTCTCACCATGGGCCGACCTGCTCCGAGGCGTTACTTCGCCCCCACCGCCGGCAGCGCCGAAGTCGGGGGGACGAACGCCCGCACGCCGCTGATGAACATCTGGTAGGGCTTCTTCGCCCCGTGCGTTTGCGCGCCCATGATCAGGTAGAAGTGCTGCTTCTTCGCCACCTCGGGCACACAGGGCCCCTCCGCACTCATCTGCTCCACGCCATCCACCCACCACGTTACCTTCTGCTGCAGCGGGTCGTAACTCGCACCGAAGGCATGCATTTGGCTGCGGTCGAGAGGAGTCTTGAGCACATGGTTGAGGTTCAGCACTCGTGCGTAGTCCGGGTTCCCGCGCCAGATGCCGGTCCAGCTGTGGACCGTTCCCGTCAGGCCCGGCCCGAAGCCACCCTCGTCGACGTCCAGTTCCATCCAGCGCTCGAAGCCCGGCGGATCTCCCTCATAGTGGTCTTCCTGCTTGCCGTTGTGCTCGGCGGGCATCAGCCAGACGGCGGGCCAGTAGTCGGGGTCGGTGCCCGATAGCCGCACCTCGAACTCGACGTAGAAGCCGTCCGAGCCCGGCAGCAGGGGGAGCTTGCCGCCGGAGAAATCGCGTGAGGTACTCACCAGGTCGCCCCCGAGACTGAGCGTGAGTACGCCGTTCGCCATCGTGTAATGATCCAGCGACGGGGCCTCCTGCGCATACCACTGGCCGCTGAACCACTTGTAGTCGCCGCTCTTGCCGGGCGCAATGTCCGCGACGGTGGGGCGCTCGTCAATGATGCACTTGGTGTAGCCCAGCGCCGCCGCGCCCGCCGGCACGGCGGGAGTCTTCCCTGCCTGAGCGAAAAGGCTCGATGCAAGGCAGGCAGCCAAAGGTAGTGCGGTGGCAAAACGCTTCATTTGCGCGTCTCCTATTCAGGGGAAATCAGTCAAGCGGGTTGGACTGACGAGCGAATTCCTCGAGGTTGCTCTGGCCGTCAGCGTCGGGATCGGCGGCGTCACCGGCGCTGGCGGGGTCCATGGCGCTGGCGCCGAAATGGGCCAGACGCCAGGAGCCGAGGTCGACCGCGGGCGGGGTGGCGGTCACGGTCAAGGTAAGCGTGGCGGAGGTGCGGCCGACGCTGTTGCCGGCGTCAACCACGATGCGGGTGCTGCCGGTCTCGGTCGGTGTGCCTGAGATCCTGCCCGAGGCCGGATCGACGGACAATCCAGGTGGCAGTGGCTCAGCGCTGCAGACGAGCGGGATCGTGCCCCCCGAGGACGCGATCAGGTAGCTGAACGGTGCCCCGACCTGGGCGCTGGCCGCGCTGGCACTGATGATCTGGTTGGGCGCCTTGGGGGCGGTGGTTACGAAGAGCATCTCGCTGGCACTGGCGATGCTCCCGGCCGCGTTCGACACGACGCAACGGAAGAGCGCATGGTGCTCGGTGACCGTGGCCGGCGGGGTCGTATAGGTCACGTCGGTGGCGCCTGGGATGTCCAGCATGTGCCCGGCGAAGGTCCCGCGTTGCCACTGGTAACGCAGCGGCGAGGCGCTCCAGGCGGAAACCAAGAACGTGGCCGATTGCCCGGCAAGCAGCCGCACTCGCGCCGGGTTGGCGATGATGATGGGTGCGCCCGGCGGACGCACCACGGCCAGCACCGCGGGGGGGCTGACTGCCGGGCCCGTGCCATCCGCGACCACGGCGCTGAAGACCGCGCCGCTGTCAAAGGGCACACTCACCGGCAGGGAGTAGGTGGCGTCGATCGCGCCCGGGATGTCGATGCCATTCCGCCGCCACTGGTAGCGCAACGGCGGGACGCCGGTAGCGCTGACGGTGAACTTGGCGGGCTGCCCGGCCGTCACCACCTGGCTCGCTGGCGGAACGCTGACTGCCGGCCCGGGAGGGGCCTCGGTCAGCGTCAGCGTCGCCGCGGCGCTGGTCGCGCTGCCCGCCGCGTTCCTGACCACAGCCCGCAGGGTGGTACCGTGGTCGGCAGGTGTGACCGCGGGGATCGTCAACCAACTCTCGGTGGCTCCTGGAATGTCCTCACCGTTCTTCTGCCACTGGTACGTCAGCGGACCTGCGCCCGTAACCACGACGCGGAAGCTTGCTGGCTGACCCGCGGGCTGGACATTGTCGACGGGCTGCGAGACCACCCTCGGCGGCCCCTGCGAAGGGCTGAGGAACTGACTGAAGAAGGCCCACAGGCCAGCGGTCACGTCGTAGCCGGTCTCGATCCCCGGCCGCGGGTACGTATGGCTCCCACCGACGAGGGTGACGAAGGCCACCTGGGTAGCGCCAGTTCCGCCCTGCCAGGTCGCCTGGCTGACCCGGCCGGGCAGTCGTGGTGACGACTCGTAGGTCGTGACCGGCACCGTATTCAGCAGGCCGTCGACGGCGCGCCACGCCTCGACGGTGTCCCTGACCATGGTGTAGGACACATTGCTGTCCGAGGTGCCTTGGAACACGATGATGGGCAGCGGTGCCGTAGGACGATTGGAGGTCAGCCCCATGAATTCATCGACGGAAGCTGCCGCCCGAAGCAGACTGGGCCTCTCGCAGGCATAGGCCAGGGACATATGGCCGCCTTTCGAGAGCCCTACGATGAAGGCGTCGCCGCCATTCTCCGCCGCGCGCACGCGCCTAATCACCTCCGTGATGTAGTCGAAGTCCTCGTAGCCGGAGACCCGCGGGTCGTCGTTGATCCACACCGTGCCGGGGGTTCCCGTCGAGTTGCCCGAGAACGAACAGGAGATCGCCAGGAAACCGGCCTGGTCGGCCTTGCGGTGGAACATCCCTGGCTTCCCGCCGTCCAGGGAGATGACCATGGGCACGGAAGCGGTTCTGGAGAGCCCGTCGGGCCGATAGACCCAGTAGAAGCGCTTCTGCTGCAGCGGGGCGCCCTGGGCATCCCGCGTGTTCAGCGTGAAGTCGACCCGGAGATCCGCAGCGGTCGCGGCGGGGGTTGCCGTCGGCGTGGTGACCATGATCCTGGACGCGACGCGGTTGCGGCCCGCGGCAAAGGCATACTCGACCGTGACCGAGGCGCCCACCTTGACGTCCGCGAGCGTCCTGGGCATGGCACCCTCGGTGATCGCCGTGCCGTTGGTGACGGTGAAGGTCAACTCACGCGCCACCAGCACGACGAGGGCACTGGCGTCCAGGTCGACCTTCCTGACGACGCCTGTCTTGGTCTGGGAGCCCCCTTCGGCGCCTGCCTCTGCAGCGGAGCCCGTCACGGCCATGCCCAAGGCCAACACCACGACCAGGCGTACCCCGAACTGCCGTCTCATCTTGTTCACTCCACGGTCCGCGGGGAACTTCACAGGCATCACCCTCGACAGGGTTGCCTACGCTATCGAGAGCGGACGGCCCATCCGGCTGGAAGGGCTGGCTGGGGATGGGGGCGGCTGAAGTGAGGGTGAGTTCAGCGCCGCTCGCGCAGATCTGGCCTAGGGTCGCGGAAATGGGGCTGTCTGCTGCTCTTCCGGCGGTTGCTGCCCCTGTTTCATCGTTCGACCATCTACGGACCCGTCGCGGTTGTAGTAGTAGGTTGTCTTCCCGCGCTCCACCGCACGTCCGGCGGAAGAACCTTTTTCATCGTAGAAGTTCGTGGTGTCGCCGCGTTCCACGGCTTTTCCGGCTTGGGCGCCCTTGGGGTTGCGGTAGGTGGTTGTGTCGCCCCTCTCAACGGCCCGCCCGGTGATTGCGCCCTTGGCGTCCTGGAACGTGGTCGTCTCGTTGTGCTTTACGGCCCGGCCAGCCAACGCCCCACTGGCGTCGTAGTAGCGGGTCGTGTTGCCGCGTTGGACCTCTCGCCCGTCTGACAAGCCCTTCTTGTTGTAGCGCTGAGTCTGGCCCTGGGCCGGTAGAACCGTGAGAACGACAATCCCGAAGAGCCATACCGTGTAATTCGTGGTAGTCACAGCGTTTTCCTCCATGTCATGGTTACAACTGCTACCATTATACCCGAACCGAGCCCTTAATGCAACCACTTAAAGGGCGCCCAGGGCGCATGTCAGCTCCGTAGGGGGTCGCTTGTCTGAGAACCGCAGAGGGTCGA
>CAIZKT010000384.1:0-4607 GCA_903933565.1 uncultured Victivallales bacterium
CGCCGTACTGGGTGGCGCGTTCGGCGGCCGTGCCGGCCACCAGCTGGCAGGACCGGGAAGAGAAGCGCTGAATCTCACTGCGCCACTGCGACTTGAGTGATACCGGACAGATCACCAGAACACGGCTGATGCCTGCCTCTCGGGCCAGCAACTCCGCCACCCCGACGCCCTGAATGGTCTTGCCCAAGCCCATATCGTCGGCCAGAACCGCCCGTCCGGCGCCCACGGCAAAGGCAATCCCATCAAGCTGATAGGGCGACAGCTCGGCCTTGAGCAGCCCCTGGCGCAGCGGGTGCGTCGCCGGATCGCGCCGGATGTCCGCAACGCGCACCGCGATGCGGTCCCGGTAGAGCCACTGCTGGATGTACTCCTCGGCGTCAGGGTAGACGGTCACCCGCTGCCCGCCACGCTCAAGCTGGCTCACCGCACTGAGCAGCCCATGCACATCGCTCAGCGCCCGCCCGGCCAGCGGCCGGGCGATCGGCCCGACTCCCGCGGGCAGCGGCTCCGGCGTCAACAAGCGTAGTTCGGTCTCCCGCCCATAGCGCAGGTACACAGCAAAACCACCTGGGCGGTACGGAGTCCGCAGGGCTTTGGCCGAGAAATTCTTGGCCGCCCAGGCCTGAACCTTGAGGATGTGCTTACAAGTGCCCAGGGTGTTGGTGCGGAAATCGGGGCAGGAACAAAAGGAAACCCCGCGCTCCAGGCCACGAAGCGCCACCCGGTAGGTGCGGCCGGAGGCGCGATTGCTGACCGCGTAGTCGGTCCAAACCTGGCCGGAAACCGCGGCCTTGACGGTCATCTGCTCGGTTTCCGCCTTCTCCTGCCGTGCCACCAGGGCCGCCTGCTCCAGCTCCGCCTCGCTGAGGCTCTCGACCGGCACGCGCTCCGGCGGCGGCTTGGACAGCCCCAACGTCATCTTCTCCTCAAGAACAAGCACAAAGGCGGCGCCGACATGGGCGCAGGCATGCCCCCGGCAGCGAGAGCACTCCCAGGCGACTTCCTTCGGCCGCGCCGGATCGGGCCGTAAAACCACCTCCGCCTCCGGCAGACGCAACACCAGACGCTCCGCCTCCAAAGACACCTGCTCGGCAATGTCGATCTCGAACTTGCCGCCCTCGCGCAACAGCAGGTCCGTCTCGTCCCCCAGCCAGCGCTTGACGTCGCGGTAGCTAGCATGGGCCAGACGATCTTTGAAGGGGATCCCCCGTGGGCTCCTGGGCATAGACGTACTCCTTATGCAGGGCTATTGGATTCTACCACAACCACCTATTGCACCACCTCGGTAAAGAAGCCGTCAAAGGTCTTACCCCAGGCTCCCGGCGCGAGGCGCGTGCCGACGGCGGACGCCGGGGTGGCCAGCGGCCTACCCGAGGCCGCCTCGAGGGCGTGCCGCAAGGGACAGGTGGCGGCGGCCACCGCGTCGCCGCGGCGATAGCGCTCGAGCAGTTGCCGTGACTGTGCCGCGATCTGGCGTCGAACCGCGCGCCGCTCGCCCTTGACCCGCGCCACCTGCAACCGGTCGTAGTCCGACGTCTGGTGCCGCAGCCAGGCGAACAACGCCAGCTCGGCCTTCTCACGCAGGCTGAGCCGTTGCGTTCTGGCGACCGTGCCGCTGCCCACGGGAGTCGCCTGCGCGGCCACGGCGTCCGCCAGCCGTTCAGCCGTCTCCCGATGGCAAGGCGCAAAGCACAGAACCTGCAGCACCACCTCGCGGAACTCGGCCACGTACAGCCCCTGCTCGCGGTCGCGGCGCCGACGCTGTGCCAGTTGCCGGTCCTGGTACGCCACCGACTGCTGTTCACATTCCCGCTCGGCACGCTGTCGCGCCAGCGTCGCCGCCGGGGCCCATACCCCCTGGGAAAAGCAGCGGCCCCCACGCTGCACGACGACGACCCAGTGCGGCCCCTCGGCCTTCACCCGACGGGTCAGAACCGCGTCCCCAGGCGGCAATAGTTCCCAGCCATCAGGCACCTGCAACAGCCGTCCCTGAGCATCGAACACCGCACCCCGGCCAGGAGCGGGATGAACCGTCTGCGATAAACAAGAATCCTGGGCTTTCGCCTGAGGCGCAGCCGCCGCAGGCGGCCGGGTCCTGGAATGTGTCATGCGTGACAACCCTCTCAAAGCCTTGTCTTGTCGGAGAACCGCGGGTGCTCATGCCGGAGGGAGTCGGGCATCAGTTCGGCGTCGGCAGCCGAATGAAATGGCGGCGGTAGTGCTGCAACTCCGCCAGGGATTCGCGGATGTCGTCCAGGGCCTGGTGCGTCTCGCGCTTCTGCACCCCCGCGAAAACCGCGGGAGCCCAGCGCTGGGCCAGCACCTTGAGCGTACTGACGTCGAGATTGCGGTAGTGGAAGAAGGCCTCCAGCCGCGGCATGCAGCGATACAGAAAACGCCGGTCCTGGCAGACGCTGTTGCCACACATGGGACTGGCACGCTCGGAGACGTGCTGCCGCAGAAAGGCCAGGGTCAACTCTTCGGCCTCGGCGGCGCTGGTGCGGCTGGCGCGAACCCGCTCGATCAGACCGGAGCGCCCGTGCTGCGTGCGGTTCCATTCGTCCATGGCGGCCAGGACCGCGTCGGACTGGTGAATGGCCAGCACCGGGCCCTCCACGATCACGTTCAGGTCACTGTCGGTGACCAGCGTCGCGACCTCCAGGATGTGGTCTGCCTCCGGCCGCAGACCCGTCATCTCCAGATCGATCCAGATAAGGTTCAGCTCATTCGGGCCAGACATCTCAGAACTTGTCCCACAAGCACAACGGATCGCCGCGCAGATACGGCGTCAGGTCACGCCCGTCGCTGGCCGAGACATGTCCGTCCATCCAGGTGAAATTGGCTTTCTGAAGGTGACGCGTGTGCAGGCGCCGACCACCAACGGGGGCGGTGCAACAAGACCCGGGCGCCCAGGCTCCTACAGGCCCTTTCCAAGCCATCTGCCAGTGGCAACTCTCCACGGCAGTCCAGGTGGTGGGGTCATCGTCGTTGGGAGTGGGGTAGGAAATGCGCGCGGCGTCACCCACCAGGACCGTTGCCGATGGCCGTATGATGGTGCCGATAGGCGCCGAATTGGTCAGCTCGGAGTTCCAGCCGTACGAGTAGGGTCGGTTGAAAGTGGTCGTCGGGCACTCGAGAGCCTTGGCGTCCCCGAGGTGGACCGCAAGCTTGGTCTGCCACGACGGCCCAACGTCGCTATAGCCGCCGGGGAAATTTTCCTGCCACTCGTTCGCGTACATGAAAGCAGACAGCCCGATCTGCTTCAGATTGCTGACGCAGTTCGCCTGCCGCGCCCTTTCCCGAGCCTGCGCCAGCGCCGGCAACAGCATGGCCGCCAGAATGGCGATGATGGCGATGACCACGAGCAGCTCAATCAGGGTGAAACGCCGAACCCTGAGCTTGCCGCTGGGGTCACTCGGAGTGAATCTCATTGTGCGCATCTCACACGCCCATAAGCTGTGGTCAGACGCTGCCTCATCAGACCGCCAACGACAGCCCAACTGAATGCTGAGACGCAGTGTAGATGGCGACGGACGCGGTGTCAAGACTGCGCTCGTACTAATGGCGCCGACGCTCACAGCGGCCACGGCCACGGCGGTACGGCGGTCGCCGGCTGCGCACCGGTCTTCCGGTAGAGCCACAGGTTGGTGGAACCACCATACGTGCTCGGATAGGTGTACCAACTCACGTGCCCGTCGTAAAAGAGGTAATTGCAGCCGCCGTTGTGCAGGTCCGCGTACGGGTAGCCGACATTGGCGGACATGGCCCGATGCCAGTGGGGACACAGACGATGGCCGTTACCCGTCCCCCAGTCGCCAAAGCCGATGGTGTCCGCCGGCTGCTCGATACCGGAGCGGTTGCCACTCCAGAAATCGGCGGACTGCTCGCCCGCCAGCAAGCTATCCTGGCAACCGCGCATGCCATAGTTGAGACCGTTGTAAAGGTTGTTGGTGCTGCTGGGGCAGCTCACCGCTTTCCAGTCGCTGATGTACGGCCGCATGGCATGCCACCAGGCGAACCAGATGCCGTCTACCGCGTACGTCGCATGGTTCGAGTGCAGCATGTTCTGATTGTCTTGAGCGTACATCTCCAACGCCAGGCCAAGCTGTTTGAGATTGCTGATGCAACTGGCGGTGCGCGCCCTCTCCCGCGCCTTGCTCAACGCCGGCAAGAGCATGGCCGCCAGAATGGCAATGATGGCGATGACCACGAGCAGCTCAATGAGCGTGAAACCTCGAGCCCTGAGTCTGTCGGTGGGGGAGACCAGAGAGAGGCCCTTACTGCGCATGTCACACCTCCTCCGTGAACCTACGCTCAGACACCGCTACACCGGACCGCAAGCAACCGTACACCTTACCTTTATACACAGGCACCGTATACAGCGACAGCCGCGATGTCAAGAAGAGGGGCGCCCCAGGCAGGGCTTCCAAGAAACGACCGCCGTCGTACCGCCGGCAGTGAAAGCGGCGTCGACGGGCCGCGTCCGCGGCCCTCTGCCGCACGCACTCCATATCGCGCCTCGGCCATGTGGTGTGCGCGTGGCAAGGTCGCCGACGGCGACCGCGACACCGCTTTGGCTTGGCGCCTGTGCCATGCCTGACTGATAC
>CAIZKT010000385.1:0-15257 GCA_903933565.1 uncultured Victivallales bacterium
CTGGAGTTCAGACGTGTGCTCTTCCGATCTGACAGGCAGAGAACAAGGGAGAGTACGCCTTCAAGTTCACGGTGAAGAACACGGGAGATCAGGAGTTACGGATTGAGCGCGTCCGACCGGCTTGCTCCTGCACCAAAGTCGAGCTCAAGAAAGACACCCTTGCGCCCGGCGAGTCCGCCGAGATGACGGGCTCGCTGACCACCAAGGACGTGGAGGGTGTCATGAGCAAAGGGATCCCTATCACCTCAAACGATCCGGCGCACCAGATCACCATGGCAATTCTGTCGATTCGCTTCCCGTACAACGGGCAAGGCCTGCGCATCACGGGCAACCCCAGGCCGACCAGCGTCCGCCTGCGTGATGGAGCCCTGTGGGCCTACATGACGATCGAGAACTGTGAACCTGACAAGCCGGCACAGATCGAGGCGATGGAGTTGCCCGCGGGCTGGGACTGTTCGCAGACGCTGCCTATCGCCGTCGCGCCCGAGGACCGTGTCGGTCTCACCCTGACCCGCCAGGTGGCGGCGGGCTCTGAGCCGCAGGCGTTCGACAGCCTGCCGTTCACGCTCGTGACCGACTCAGCCAAGACGCCGCGCCTGCGGGGCACGCTGCTCTACCACCCGGCCGCGCCTCCCGCCCCGGCCACCGCGCCTGCGGCTCCGCCCGCCGCCGGTGCCGTCGGCAGTGCCGTGGCGCCCACCGCGCCCGCCGCGGCGACTCCGCCGGCAGCGCCGCCGCCAATTCCGCCCGTCACCCCCGCCGCCGGCGCTAAGCCCGCGCCCTGAAACCGGCCGGATGGCCAGGGTCGCCGCGCCTTCGCGTCTGCCCCTATTTCGGCGCCCCGGGGTTGACAACCAGCGTCGCCAGATGATTATATCAGCGGATATGCGCAGATACACAATAGGTGAACATCATGGATGCTGAGGTGGCCTTGTTGAAAGCCCTGGCCGAGCCGACCCGATTGCGGCTGGCGGCGCTGTTGGCTCGCAACGGCGAGACCTGCGTCTGTGAGCTGGCCGAGGCGCTTGGCGCGCCCGCCTTTCGGGTGTCGCGGCATCTGGCCATCATGAAGGACCGGGGGCTGGTTGAGGCGCGCCGCCAGGGCACTTGGATGCACTACCGTTTGGCCAAACCCCGCGGCAAGCTCGAGGAATGCTTGCAGGAGTGCTTCCGGGACTGTCTGACGGAACATCCGCGAGTCGTGGCGGACCGGCAGCGTCTGCGGGCGCATCGGGAGCAGACGCACGTTCGGTGTGCGGAAGCTGAGGTGTCCGGCGTCTTGTCTGTGACGGAGAACAAGCCATGAGTACAACCCCGATTCAGGCGGATGCCGTACGTTCGAACGTGCGGTCCCGCTACGCCGAAATCGCCACACGGGGCAGTTGCTGCGGCGCCGCTTCCGGCGGCACGCCGGACCCGCTGGGGAAGGCTTCGGCCTCCGCCGCCCTCGGCTACTCGGCGGACGAGATGCGTGCGGCCCCCGAGGGCAGCAACCTGGGACTCGGGTGCGGCAATCCCCAAGCCCTCGCCGAACTGCGATCCGGCGAGACCGTGCTGGACTTGGGCAGCGGCGCTGGCTTTGACTGTTTTCTGGCCGCGGCCCAGGTGGGCGCCGGGGGGCGGGTCATCGGGGTCGACATGACCGCGGAGATGATCAGCAAGGCCAGGGCGAACGCCGCCAAGAGCGACTACCGAAACGTCGAGTTCAGGCTCGGCGAGATCGAACACCTGCCCGTGCCCGACAACTCCGTGGACGTCATCCTCTCGAACTGCGTTGTGAACCTCTCGCCCGACAAGCTCCAGGTGTACCAGGAGGCGTTTCGGGTTCTGCGTCCTGACGGGCGCTTGGCGATCTCAGACGTGGTCGCGGTGAAGCCCTTGCCCGCGGCGCTGAAGTCCAGCCTCGAGGCGCATTGTGGTTGCGTTGCCGGCGCGGCCCTGGCCGCCGATCTGGAACAACTGCTCCGCGAGGTCGGCTTCGTCGGCATCGATATCTGCCTGAAAGCCGAGAGCCGCGAGTTCATCAAGACCTGGTTCCCGGGTAGCGGCGTGGAAGACTTTGTGCTCTCAGCCAACATCCGGGCGCACAAGGGTCCGGCGCCGGAGACCGGCGAGGGCGGCCGGGCACTGACGGTGGTGGATGCCCGCGCGGAAGAGCTGATCGCGATCGGCGCTTCGCTGACGGCGCACTGCCAGCCCTGCCTGACGTACCACGTCGCCAGCGCCCGCAGCCTGGGCCTTACCGAGGCTGACATCCGCGCCGCCATGGAGATCGGACAGCGGGTCGAAAAAGGCTCCCAGGTGGCGATGCGGCGCTTCGCGGACAGCGTCGCGGACGGGTCGCCGTCCACCGCCGTGTCCCAGACACCGGCCTGCTGCGGCGGCGCGGCAGCACCAGGTGGCAAGAAGTGTTGTTCCTGAGGAAAGACGCAAGGAGACAGGTCAGATGAGCACCCCGAACCATGAGCCGAAACCCGCCAGCAACATGGACGCGCTGAAGCAGCAGGCCGAGGCCTGCGGGGCAGGCTGCGCCTGTCACACTCCCGGGCCGTCGGGACGGACCCGCTGGGTGCTGGGAGCCATCATCCTGGTCGGCGCCGCCGCGCTCGCGGGCCGGGCCGTGCTGAAGAGCAACACCACGACGGCCACCAGCATCTCGACGGCTTCGGCAACCACGTTCGCCGCGCCGGCAAGCCCGGGGGTAGCGGTCGCGGCCGCACCCGCCGGCGCCCCCTCGCCTGAGCCGGCCGTACCCGTCGCGGCCGCGTCTACGGTGGCGCCGACGGCGCCCGCGGCAGGGGTTTCCCCGGCAGTTTCGGCGGGGGCCGCGGTCCCGGGGCCGAAGGCCGTGGTCGGCACCGAGATCGCTGCCTTTGCCGAGCTCAACGCGCTCGCGGCCGACACCACCGCGGTGTTTGTGTTCGTGCCGGCAAAGAGTCCTGATGCCACCCCTGCGCCCAGCGCCCAGATGGAAGCCGCGGCGCGCACGATCGCGGCACAGGGAAAACAGAAGGTCGGCATCTTCACCTTGAAGACGGACTCCGCGGATTACGAACAAATTCTGGGGCAAGTGACGGCGCCGGGGGTTCTGGCGTTGGTCAAAGGCCGCGGCATGAACGCGGTGTCCGGCGAGATCACCGAGACGAAGCTGGTCCAGGCCTTCGTCGCCGCCTCGAAAGCGGGCGGTTGCGGCTCCGGAAGCAGCGGGTGTGGTCCGGCGACTCCGGGCTGTAAGTAAGAGTCCCCTGCACATGCTGCAGACGATCACCCAGGCTTTGCAGGACGGTAGCGCCAGCGCCGGCGCCCCCGCGCTAGCTTTTGCGCTGGGGTTGGTCAGCGCCGTAGCCAGCGCCTGCTGCACCTTGCCGGCGATGGGCATGCTGGTGGCCTACTCGGGCACGCGAGACACCACCGACCGGCGCTCGACGCTCACGGCGGCGCTCTGGTTCATGCTCGGCACCACCCTGGCCCTCGTTATCCTGGGCTTTGTCGCCGGCTTGGTCGGCCAGGCGGCTCAGGCCTGGCTCGGACGGTACTGGAAGCTGTTCGCCGGAGTCGTGGCGGTGCTCGTCGGTCTCGCGGCCCTGAAGCTGTTGCCTCTGCCAGCGCTGGCCAGAAGGCCCGCGACCGGCCAGCCCGCCGGGGCTCGTGGCGGTATCGGCGCCGGGCTGGGCGGGCTCTTCCTCGGCGGTGGCGTGGCAGCCTGTTCGTTGCCGTGCAATCCGGGTATCTTCATCGTCCTCGGCGCGGCCGTGCTGCAGGGCCGCGCCCTGTGGGGCATCGCCCTCATGGCGGCCTTCGCCGTGGGTTTCAGCCTACCGCTGGCCGGCATCCTGTTGGGCGTGTCGTTCGGCAAGAACGCTATCAAGGCGCAGAGAGCGGAGACCGCGATCAGGGGCATCGCCGGCGGGCTGCTGGTTGGGGCGGGGTTCTATCTGCTCTGGACATTCTGAAGGCACACACGAGGGAGGCTCCCCACGATGAAGAAACTGGACGTGTTCGACCCGCCGATGTGCTGTGCCTCGGGCGTCTGCGGCCTGCAGGTGGACAAGAAGCTGGTGCGTTTCGCCGCCGCCATCGAGTGGCTGCGCTCGCAGGGCATCCAGGTGGAGCGCTATAACCCCGCCCAGCAGTACGACGCCTTCGTCAGCCATCCGGCCGTGGTCAAGACCATCAACGAACGCGGTACTCAATGCCTGCCGCTGATTCTGGCGGACGGCGAGATCGTCAGTCTTGGCAGCTACCCGGAACGGGCGGAACTGGCCGCCTGGGCTGGCCTTGCGGGTGGAGACGCGGCGAACGCATGAGCCTTCTCGCCGACACCCTTGCCGCGTTCGCCCGCGCCGCGCCGCGCTTTCTCTTCTTTACCGGTAAGGGCGGCGTCGGCAAGACGACGCTCTCGTGCGCCACGGCGGTGGCCTTGGCAGACGGTGGCCGATGCGTGTTGTTGATCAGCACGGACCCGGCCTCGAACCTGAATGAGGTGCTGGGCGCTGAGCTCTCCTCCAAACCGTCACGGCTGCCTGCGGTGCCGACGCTGTGGGCGCTGAACCTGGATCCGGAGACGGCGGCGCGAGAATACCGCGAGCGGGTTGTGGCGCCGTATCGCGCCACCCTGCCCGCGGCGTTGGTGGCGAGCATCGAGGAACAGTTGTCCGGGGCCTGCACCACCGAGATTGCCGCATTCAACGAGTTTTCCCGCTTCCTCGGTCACGCGGAAGCGACGGCAGACTACGACCATGTGGTGTTCGACACGGCCCCGACCGGGCATACGCTGCGGCTGCTGCAGTTGCCGGCCGCTTGGAATCAGTTCCTCAACACCAATACCAGCGGGACCTCCTGCCTGGGACCCCTGTCGGGACTGCATGAACAGCACGCGCTCTACGTCAAGACGCTGGAATGCCTGGCCGATGCGTCCCGCACCCAGGTGGCGCTGGTCAGCCGACCCGAGCGCTCCGCCCTGGCCGAAGCCGAGCGCAGCCGCGGCGAACTCGGCGCGCTGGGGTTGCGGAACATCCGGCTGCTGCTGAACGGCCGCTTCGCCGCCGCGGGCGACGACCCGCTGGCGCAGGCCCTGTCCGCGCGTCAGCAGGAGGCGCTGGCCCACCTGCCCGCGGGGCTGCGGGCCCTGCCACGCACCGAGGTCCCACTCCTGGCCTGCAATGTGACCGGCCTGGCCGCCATCCGGGCCGTGCTGGCGGCGGCTGACCCCAATACCGCCGCCGCGCCGACGCCGACAGCGGACCGCCACCCCGCCTGGCCATCCCTGCCCTCACTGCTGCGCGAGATCGAGAAACCGGGCCGCGGCGTGATCCTCACCATGGGCAAAGGCGGCGTCGGCAAGACTACCCTGGCCGCCGCAATCGCGGTCGAACTGGCGGCCCGCGGACACCCGGTGCATCTGACCACGACCGACCCCGCGGCACACGTCGCCGCGGCAGTGGGGGAAGCCGTACCCCGTCTCACGGTCAGCCGCATTGACCCGGTGGCGGAGACCGCGGCCTATGCGCAGGAATCCCTGACGGCGGCTGGCGCCGACCTGGACGAGGATGGCCGCCGACTGCTGGCGGAGGACCTGCGCTCTCCATGCACGGCAGAAATTGCCGTC
Source organism: uncultured Victivallales bacterium (assembly GCA_903933565.1). Classification (GTDB taxonomy): domain Bacteria; phylum Verrucomicrobiota; class Lentisphaeria; order Oligosphaerales; family JAFGRS01; genus CAILUI01. The sequence goes on from CAIZKT010000385.1 coordinate 5,609, forward strand.
TTCCGGGCCTTTGCCGCCAAAGTGGACCTGGGGCAGCACGGTTTCGTGGTTCTGGACACCGCACCGACGGGCCATACGCTGCTGCTGCTCGACGCCACCGAGGCCTATCACCGCCAGGTACTGAAGACGCAGAGTAACCTGCCCGAAGCGGTTCGTAACCTCTTGCCGCGCCTGCGTGATCCCAAGTTCAGCAAGGTGATCCTGGTGACCTTGCCGGAGGCGACGCCGGTGCATGAGGCCGCGCAGTTGCAGGAGGATCTCCAACGCGCCGGCATCCGCCCCTATGCCTGGGTCGTCAATCAGAGCCTGGCGCCCCTGCACCTGACCCACGCATTGCTGCGGGCGCGGCAGGACAATGAGCACCGATTCATTGCCGAAGTCCAACACCTCTCCGACCGTTTCGCGGTGGCGCCCTGGCTGGCCCAGGAACCGACCGGGGTCGCGGGCCTGCGGCAATTGACCGCGGAACCCATGTCGTCAAACAGCGAAAGGACTCCGTGACCCCGCCACGGGGGGCGCGGCGGTCCGGGAGGCAAGTACCCATGAACAATCCTCTGCGGATTCTCTTCCTTTGCACCGGCAACTCCTGCCGTAGTCAGATGGCCGAAGGCTGGGCCAGGCACCTGAAGGGCACGGTGCTGGAGGCGTACTCAGCTGGCATCGAGACGCATGGGCTGAACCCCCATGCGGTCAAGGTCATGGCCGAGGTCGGCGTCGACATCTCAGGCCACCGCTCCAAGCGCCTCCACGAGCTAGGCGACCTCGCCTTCGATGTGGTGGTCACCGTCTGCGGCCATGCCCACGAGACCTGCCCGGTGTTCTTCGGCGCCCCCGTGGTCGTTCACGTCGGCTTCGACGATCCACCCAAGCTCGCCAAGGCGGCTCGCACCGAGGCCGAGGCGCTGGATGGTTACCGCCGGGTGCGCGACGAAATCCGGCGCTTTGTCGAGACTCTGCCGGAGGCCGTGACCCAGCGAGCGGCGCCCGACTCCGGGCCTGACGCCTCCCGGCCACCGCGTTCGCACGATTCCACGGAGGCTGCCCATGCCTGACCGACCCGCCTGCTACGGCGCCCTCTTCCCCGACCTCGAACGGCTGCGTCATAACGTGCCGTGCGTCGGTAAGGCCTTCACGGCTCTGATCACCAGCCAGGGAATCGGCGTCCACTCCCGCCAGGTGGAGGTGGATGCGGCACAGTGGGAAGCCTGCCAGCTTTGTCCGGCCTACCGCTCCTGCTACGATCTCTGCCTGGCTCGCCTCGCCCTCCTCCAGAGCCTTGAACGACAGGGCGCCTGAGCGGCGCGGGTGCATGACGTTCTTGTCGGTTCGAGAAGAGAAAGCGACCTGTGCAATAAGGGAGCCCGTCTGGAGCGCTGAAGGCGCGCTAAGATACCAGCCCAGGGCAACGCCCTGGGAATAGGATGGTTATGGGTTTGAGCCCTGTAGGGGCGAGCTATCTGCCCTGCGTTCGCGTTGACGTCGCATGGACCGCCCCTTCAGGGCTCAAACCTCGGCGTGGACGGGGACCCAGGGCGTTGCCCTGGGCTGGTATAAAACGCCCCTTTGGGGCTGCCCATCCTTATTGCACAGGGGGAAAAAAGGTAACGGGTTCGGCCTGTAGCTAGTTGACAGAGCGCTGAAAAGTGCCTACACTACGTGACGAAGTGGTTGAGCCGTACAGGCGCGTAAGCGAAAGGCCAAGTCTTCGTGTACAGGGAAAAGACAACGGTCTATGTGGTGGATGACGACGAGAATGTCCTGAACGTGACTGAGCGGATGCTGGTGTCTGCCGGCTACGAAGTGCGGCAGTTCAAGTCCGCGCAGGCGCTCCTCGACTGCCCCACGCTGTGTTTGGCCGCCTGCCTCATTCTGGATGTCAAACTGCCTGATCTTGACGGGCTGGAATTGCAGCGTCGCCTGGCGGCTGAGCGCGCTTCGCCGCCGGTGGTGTTCATTACCGGTTACGGCGATATTCCGATGACGGTGAAGGCCATGCAGCAGGGCGCCGTGGATTTCCTGGCGAAACCCTTTGGCAAGGATGAGCTTTTGGGCGCCGTCCGCAATGCGGTCGAGAAGCACGAGCAAGTGCTGAAGATCCTCGAATCGTCCGAGGACATTCTGTTGCGGGTGGAGGAGCTGACGCCGCGCGAGACGCAGGTGTTCGAGCGGGTGGCCTCCGGTATGATGAACCGCGAGATTGCCGCCGAACTGGGCACCAGCGAGCAGACGGTGAAGTTGCAGCGCGCCGGGGTGATGAAGAAGATGGGTGTGGAGAGCCTGGCGGACCTGGTGCGGCTGTACGAGCAGTACCGCGAAGCGCGCCGCGTCCTTGGCCGTTGACCCTGGCGGTTTCCGCGCCGCCGGCGCGTCATTCCTGATCTCCCTGGCGGTAAACCCTTGCACCCCCGCCCATTGTTGTCATCACGCCGGGTCACCTGTCGGAATGGCATCCAGCGGGGCGAGTAGAGAGGGTGCATATGACCTCCCGTGAACGACTGCTGGCGGTGCTGGATGGGCGCACTCCCGACCACGTGCCGCTGACCACCTGGAGTTTTGGCTTTCGGGCGCCGCCCGGTCTGGGTTGGCAGAGCGCCGGGCGGGACATCCCGTACTGGTACAGCCTGCGGCTGGAGCACCTGCACACGCTGCCCTACCCCTGGACGGTCGAGGACGAATGCCGCCGGGCCCTGGCTTGGCGCAGCCTGGGCCTCGATGATGTGCTCGAGGTCTCGGTGCCGTGGTCGCAGGCTCCCGAGGTCGAGGTGCATGACCGCGTGCTGGCGGTCGGCGCCGCGGCCGGCGACCCGCGTTACCCGGTCATGGAACGCGAGTACCGCACCCCGGCGGGCGGGCTGTGCCACGCGGTGCGGCAGACCGATCCTGAACTCCCTGGGTGGCCGTCTCAGCCCGGGTGCGTGCCTTTGATCGAGGACTACAACATCCCCCGGGCGGTGCGGCATCTGGTGAGTCGGCCCGCCGACGTCCCGGCAGTGCGCTATCTCTTCGCGCCACCTGGGGAGGCGCAGCGGCAATGGCTGGGCCAGCGTCTGGCGGCGCTGCGGCCCTTTGCGGAGCGCGAGGGGTTTCTGGTGCAGGCCTGGACGGCCTTTGGGATGGACGCCGTGGTCTGGTTCATGGGTACGGAAGGGGCCGTGCTGATGTCGATGGACGAGCCGCGAGCTTTCGGGCAGCTGGTCGAGATCATTGCCGAGACGGACTATGCGCGCACCGAGGCGGCCCTGCGGACGCCTGGCATCGACCTGGTTTGCCAGCGTGGCTGGTACTCCTCCACTGACTTCTGGTCGCCGACGCTGTTCGATCAATTCGTCTACCCGCAGGTGGCGCGGCTGGCGGCGCTGGCCCATCGCCATGGGCGTCGGTTTGCCTACGTGATGACAACGGGAGTCGAGCGTCTGGGGCCACGGCTGGCGGACGCCGGGGTCGACCTGCTGTATTTTGTTGACCCGGTTCAGGATCGGGTGTCGCTGGAACGAGCGCGGGAGCAGATGGCGGGGCGCATGACTCTGGTCGGGGGCACGAATGCGCTCAGTCTGGTTGTCGGCAGCCGCGAGCGCATCCGGCGCGAAGTCCGTGAGGCGGTCGAGACGCTTGGCCCGACGAACCGGTTCATTCTGCATCCCGTCGATGCGCTGTTTCCCGACACGCCCTGGTCCGGAGTTGAGACGCTGATCGAGGCGTGGCAGGAGTGCTGCTAGCCCGAAGCGGTTGCCCTGGAGGGCGAAGCTCGACGAGGGCGTAGGCCCATAGGCGCTGACTATCCAGGCGTGTCACTATCGCATAGGTATTTCTCCAATTCCGTTGAGCGTTGGTGCAGAGAGGAACCGGGAGCATACTCATGCGTTGAGTGAACTCCCAACTCCCAACTCTCAACGTCCAACGCTCAACTCTCAATGTTTTTGAGTCGAGAACAGGACGTCGAGTGACGTGCTCAATACGTTAGCGCTTATGGGCGGAGGCCCTGGGCCCGCCCCCAACCGGAGAGATCTATGGCAACGGCAGCGAAGAAGCGTTCACCTCGCGCCCCCTCGCAAGCGGCGCGGGGTCGGCGCCCGTCGGCGGCACTGCGGATTGGCTGGGCGGCGCGTGAGATCACGCCGTTGCGGCCGGCGATGTTGCAGGGTCAGATGCACTGCCGCGTCGGGCGCTCGGCGCTGGATCCGCTGCTGGTCACCGCGATGGCGCTGGAGGCAAGCGCGTCGGGGGAAGGCGTCGTGTTGGTCTCATGCGACCTCGCCTTCATTCCGGACAATCTGCTGCGGCGGGTGCGTGAGCGGGTGGTTCGACAGACGCCGGAAATTCAGGCGGAGCAGGTGATTCTGTTCGCCACGCACACCCATACGTCCTTTGTGCTGGATGACGGCTTCTACATCTACCCGGGTGGCGAGGTGATGACGCCTGCCGAGTGTACGGAGTGGGTAGCAGAGCGGGCCGCGGCCGCGGCGACGGCGGCGTGGGAGGCCCGGCAACCCGGGTCACTCGGACGCGCCTTTGGGCAGGCGGTCGTCGGGCACAATCGCTATGCGCTCTATGCCCAGGGCGAAGCCCGCATGTATGGCCGTACGGCCACCGCTGACTTCACGGCCATCGGCGGTTACGAAGACCACGGCCTGGATATGCTCTTCACCTGGGAACCTGACGGCCGCCTTGCCGGCGTGGCGTTGGCGATTCCCTGTCCCTCGCAGGTTGATGAAGGCCTGGGGGTGTTCTCGGCGGATTACTGGCACGAGATTCGAGTTGAGTTACGCCGCCGCTATGGCGAGCACCTGCACGTCCTGCCTCTGTGCAGTGCCGCCGGGGACCAGTCGCCGCACTTTCTGCTCTACGGCCGCGAGGAGGAGGAGATGCGGCGGCGGCGCGGGGTCACGGAGCGTCAGGAGATTGCCGAGCGGGTGGGCGCCGCGGTGGAGCGGGCTCTGGCCTGCACTCCACCGCCGCAGGAGCAGCCGGAGTGCGCCTTCTCTCACCTGGTTCACCACCTCTCACTGCCGCCGTTCGAGATCACCCGACAGGATCGCGATTGGGCCTTCAACGCGCTGGTTCAATGTGCCCTGCGTGGTGACCTCGAGACCTGGTGGCCAAGTCGGTTGCGGGCCATCGTGCAGTGTGCCGACGGGCAGCTTGTCGCGCCTCCGGTGCCGATCGAGACGCATCTGCTTCGGGTGGGCGATGCCGCCATCGTCACCTGTCCGTTTGAACTGTTCCTGGACTACTCCCTGCGGATCAAGGCGCGCAGTCCGGCGGCCCAGACGCTGGTGCTGCAACTGGCGGGTGGCTGGGGTTGGTACCTGCCGACGGCCCGGGCCTTGCAGGGGGGTGGCTACGGCGCCATGCCGGCGGTATGCGCGGTCGGGCCCGAAGGTGGCGCAGAATTCGTCGAGGATACGCTGCAGGCGATCGGGGCGCAGTTCGCGCCGTGACAGAGCACCGAGAAGACGAGGTCATTATGCCCTTTACACCAGGACCATCCGCATCCCCCAGAGTCGCGGCGGAGTGGCTTCATCCCGCCTCGATGGACGCCGCGGTGGCTCATGGGGTCATCGTCGACGGCCAGCCCGGCCCGACCTGGTTCAACTACCAGGCGCAGTTGTGTCTGACGCCGCGCGGCGTCTGGATCGCCTGCTGGACCCAGGGCGGCCACGAGGCGAACCCCGATCAGCGCGTGGTGGCGGCGCGCAGCACCGACGAGGGTCGCACCTGGGGCGCGGAGATCGTCATCGAAGCGGCGGCCTCCAGCTACCGGGTGCCGGCCTGGATCATGAGCTTCTGCGTGCCCCACAGCGGCCGCGTCTATATGTTCTACTGGTACAATTTCAACGGGGTGCCCCTGCGCGACGCCGGCGACCTCTTCTTCAGGTACTCCGACGATGACGGGTTGACCTGGTCGGAGCGTTACCGCGTCGGTCTGCCGCGCACGGCCCTGGACCGGGATGAGATCGGTGACATCCACGGCTGGAACTTTGGCCAGCCACGCCTGCTGCCCACCGGCCAAGTGCTGCTGACCTACACCCGCATGCGGCGCTCGGGGATCTATCCGAAGGGCTGGCGGCTGGACGCCGAAAACCAGTGGCAGCCCGAGCCGGGTACCGACCCGGCCAGCAAGCCCCGCGACGCGCAGGGCGGCAGCGCCAACGAGTGGGGTACCGAGGTCTTTTTCATCGAACTCAGCAATATCCTGACCGAGACCGACCCGGCGAAGCTGGCGTTCCGCTTCCTCCCCGAAGGCGACGAGGGGCTGTGGGTGCCGTACCCCGGCGCCGATCGCCACTTTGGCCAGGAGGGCACGCTGGTGGGGTTGTCCGGCGGCCGTTTGCTGTGCGTGTTTCGTTCGCGCCAGGGACACCCCTACTACGCGGTCAGCGCCAACCGCGGCGCGACCTGGAGCAAGCCCGAGGTGCTGCGGTTGTGCCCGGGCGGCGAGGCCTTCAATCAGCCCTGCGCGCCGTGCCCGATCGCGAAGTTGCCCGACGGTCGTTTCGTCTTTCTTTTCCACAACACGCGGCCCGCTGGCAGTGGCTGGTATCCCCGCGACCCGCTGTGGCTGGCCGTTGGCCGCGAGGCCCCGGGCGTGAGCGAGAATGCCGGCCTCCATTTCGCCAAGCCCAAGGTGGTCATCTACAACGACGGGGTGCCGGGCGGCCCGTTCAAGGACTTCGAGATTGGCTACCCGCAGTTCTACCGCTTCGTCGGGCGTAACTACGTGGTGTACGCCAACAAGACCTGCCAACTGCGGATCAACGAGGTGCCCGACGCCCTGCTGGACGATGCCGGCTTGCCGGTGGCGTAGCCCGCTGGTCGGGATCCCGAGGCAGAGGCAGGCACGATGGCATACCTCACGACGCAGAAACAGGATGGCGGGCGCTACACGACCCTCTACGCGACCGTGGCCACCTGGAGCGACCTCAAGGGGGGTCGGCGGGGGGCGGTCCAGCAGCGCTTCTACGTGGGACGGTTGAACGCTGACAGCGGCAAAGTCAGAGTGAGCAAGGGGCTTGCAGGCGGCGCCAGGGTAGAGGTCGATCTGGAGGTCCTGCGGCGCCAGGTGAAAGAGGCTGGCAGCGTCGCCGGGGTGGAGGCCTGGCTGCGCGGGCTGTGCCGCGCTGCGACGGGCCTTTCGGCGGCCGCCGTCGGCCCGCCGCACGGCGATCTGGACACGGCGTTGCTGGGGCCGACGTACGTGCTGGGTGAGATAGCCCACGCCAGCGGGCTGCGGCGCTGTCTGGCCGAGGCCTTCGGCGAGGGGAGCGGGTTGGCTCTGCTGTACCTGGCCATGCACCAGGCCGTCCGGGGTGAACCGCTCCGCCTGGGCTCGGCCTGGATGGGGGACCTGTGGCTGCCGACGGCGATCGCAGCGGTCGACTTCTCCGCGCCGGGCCTCTCCCGGCTGCTGGATGCAGTGAGCTGCGAGGAGACGCGGCAGGCCTTCTACCAGGCTTGGATGGCGGCGCGACGGCAGCCGCCCGGGCTGGTCTACGACACGACCTCGCTCGCCGCCCTCGGGCACAACCGCGGCGGCGAGGCTCTGCCGCAGGTGAACTTGGCGCTGGCCTGCGACCGCGCCGATGGGCTGCCGCTGTTCTGCCGCCTCGTGCCCGGGAGCGTCCCGGACGTGGTCGCCCTCGACGTTACCGCCCAGAGGCTGCGCGCCCTCGGGATGAAGGACATCGAGTTCGCTCTGGGCCAGGGCTTCTACAGCAATAGCAATGCCCGCGAGTTGCTCCTCAAAGAGCACCGCTTCGCCTTGGGCGTCCGGCTGGGTTGCCCGCAGTCCACCGGCCTGCTGGCAAGATACCGGACCGCCCTGAACTCGCCCAAACGCTCGATCTTCCACGAGGGCAGGAGCCTCCGTCACGTCGGCGAGGTCTGGACGGTGGACATGGGTTGGGACGAGAGGGGCAAGCGTCGGGCTGACCGCGACGTCGAGGCCCATCTGTTCTTCGATCCGCGGCAGCATGCCGACTACGCTGCCGCACTCGACGAGAAAGTCTTCGCCCTGGAGGCCAAGGCGGCGCGCGAGACCTTCGCCGACCCGGGCGAGGCCCGGCGCTGGCTGGCCGAGAATGCCGACCAACTGGCCCCCTGCCTGGGGCTGGAGAAAGGCGCGGCCGAGCGTCTGCTCCTGCGCCGTCGCCCGCGTGCCATCGCCGCGCGCGCTGCCAACACCGGCTTTGAGCTCGTGATCTGCGACACCCCTGGACGCGACGCGGCCGCCGTCCTCTCCGACTACCGCAGCCGCGACCGGCTCGAGAAGCTCTTCGAGCTGCTCCGGAACGAGGATGAGCAGCACTCCCCGCGCCGCGGGCCGCAATCCCTCGCCGAAGGGCGCGTCTTCCTGGCCTTCCTCGCTCTCGTGCTGCGCGCCGACGTCGAAAACCGCCTGCGTGCCGCCGGGCTGCTGAAGGAGATCACGGTGACGGAGTTCCTCGCCGAGATGGGCAGTATCCGCGTCCTCCGCTTACCCGCTGGCAGCCGCCTCCTGCGCCCGCTCAGTCCGCGCCAGCGCGAGTGGCTTGCCGCCGTCGGCCTGCCGCCGCCCACGCCCTAGCGGTCCAGGAGGAACCGGGGCAAGGCCGGATCGATACTGATACCGATACCGACCCCGAGGAGAAGCGGGCGAAGGAGGAAGCCAAGCAACGGCCTCAGCAGGCGGACTACCGCCGCTGAGCCTGGTCGGCGGGCTAGTTTTCCGCTTTGCTCAAGTCCGCTTTGGTGTCGCGGCAAAAGTCCCAGGTCAGATAATCCAAACTCAGCGGTAAGGCCAACTCCAGCGTCGGCAGCATCTGCACCCCGACCTCCACCTGGCTGGGCTGACATTCAAGCACATGCCCACCTCGGCGCCGATCGGCCGAGAGAAAATGGAGATGCAGCCCCGCCACGCTCACTGACCCCAGGAATCCGGGCGTGAAGAATCCCGCCAAGGTCCCCTCGATATCGGTAAAGGTGAAGACGGATTGTTCCTGGGCCACCTCGACCAGCGGCCGATAGTTCTCCTGCTTCGGCACGGAGCGCACTTTGAGATAGGAAAAGCGGCCATCGATCCGCAGGGCATAGAAGATATTCGGCGAGGGGAAAAGCCCCCCGATCCAGGCCTGAAAATCGGCATAGGACATCTCCCGGTCCAAGCGTTCCTGGCTCAGCGGCCGATAGAAGGTCACGCAGGCGAAGGGCGTCCTCGCCTGGTCGGCGACCCGGTGAACCTGCCCGGTCCCGGTGATTTGGTATATCTCCCCGTCGAGCATGACCATCTCGCCGTCCAGATCGTCAAAGGTACCTAGGCCGAAATCTCCGTGCTGCTTGATCTGCGAAAACGGTATCTTTTGTTCATAGATGCCTTCCACCAGCGCATTGACGGGGGCGCAGAGGTAGACTCGATTGGCGTTTGACCCCGATGGGACGTTTGAATTCATATTTTTCTCGAGGGGAGACTCTTCCTAATTATCGACCTGTGCAATAAGGATGGGCCGCGGTATTCAGCCCCAAGGGGGCGTTCCGGGCGCCCAGGGCAACGCCCTGGGTACCCGTCCACAGCGAAGATTGAGCCCTGAAGGGGCGGACCATGCGACCTCGGTGCGAAGGTAGGGTAGATGGCTCGCCCCTACAGGGCTCAAACCCATAACCATTCTATTCCCAG
>CAIZKT010000386.1:0-8742 GCA_903933565.1 uncultured Victivallales bacterium
CCGCGAACCTGCCCGGAACGGGCTTGGCATCGCGGGCTCCAGCCAAGCCCCCGGCTGGGGCCGGACCTACCGGAATGGGAAGCGCCTGGTGTCATACGAGGTTGCGGCAAGTCTCATACAAGGGAGGCGAGTGGGGTCAGGGCAGATGCCTGCCAGATCTAGCTGAGGTCTCTTTCTTGAAACAGCCATGGGGCGGACTGTGGCAGGCAATGCGACGGCTGCGAAGTAGATTAGGGCGCGCGCGAGAATCCGGGTCACGAGTGGGTCAAGGAATGCGGTGTGCGGCAAGGTGCTGCCGGGTGGCATGATGGCGATGTGCGAGGACTTTACGGCGCTGACGCCGGACGTGATGCTGGATGCGGTCGAGCAGGCGCTGGGGGTGCGTCTGACCGGACTGGCGCAGCCCCACCACAGCTATATCAACCGCGTCTATGAGCTGCAGACGGCGACGGGTGAACGGCTGATCGCCAAGTTCTATCGGCCAGGCCGCTGGAGCCGCGCTGCCGTGCTGGACGAACACCAGTTTCTGTTGGAGTGCGTCGCGGCGGAGATTCCGGTGGTGGCGCCGTTGGCGCTGGGTGGGGGTACGTTGGGGGAGACGCAAGGGATTCTGTTTGCGCTTTTTCCGAAACGCTGGGGGCGGGCTTTTGAGGCTGCCAGCGAGGAGGATTGGCGGCGCCTGGGGCAGCTCCTGTCGCGGCTGCACATCGTGGGTCGGGAGCGCGAAGCGCCGCAGCGCGTGGTGATGCATCCCTCAGAGTCGACGACGGCCGACCTGGCCCAGCTTGAAGCCGCGGGGGTCGTAGCCGCCCGGCAGCGGCTTGAGTTCTTCGCGACGGGCACCGAGATCATGGAGCTGATCCGGGAGCCGTTTGAGGACGTGCCCTTGCAGCGCATCCATGGGGATTGCCACCGGCAGAACATCCTGGAGCGCCCGGGCGAAGGGCTGCTGCTCATCGATTTTGACGACATGGTGATGGGGCCTCCGGTGCAGGATTTGTGGATGCTGTTGCCCGACCACATGGAGCGCAGCCAGCGCGAAATCAACTTGATCGTTGAAGGCTATGAGACCTTCCAGGAGTTCGACGATTCCACCCTGCGTCTGGTCGAGCCGCTGCGCGCCATGCGGATGCTGTATTTCCTGGCCTGGTGCAGCCGGCAGTCGCAGGATCCCAATTTTGCGCAGAAGTTCCCCGACTGGCAGACGGATGCCTTCTGGCGTCAGCAAGTCAACGATCTACGGCGTCAGGTGGAGGTCCTGCGGGGACGTCTATGATGGAGCTGGCAAATCCGTTTCCGCCGAGCGTGCGGACGATTGGCGTGTTTGCGCCGGCGGGGATCCCCGAGCCGGCGCGGTTCGAGCGGGGCTTGGCGCGCTTGCGCGGCTGGGGGCTGGAGCTGGTCCTGGGCTGTCCGCGGCAGCCGGAACGGTTCCTGTCCGCGCCGGACGCGGTGCGGGCCGCGGCGCTCAATGAACTGATGCACCAGGCGCAGATCGACCTACTGCTGGCCGCGCGCGGCGGCTACGGCTGCGGGCGCATCCTGGACCGGGTAGATTTCGGGGCGTTGCGGCGGCGTGGGATTCCGCTGATTGGCTATAGCGACATCAGCGCCCTGCACGCGGTGGCTTTTGGCCAGGGCTCCTGGGTACACGTGGCCGGGCCGATGGTGTGCAACGCACTGGCTCGCGAGCCCGTGGATGCGGACGAAGCGGGTCGGCTTGGCGCGGTGCTGGAATCGTTCCGGCAGGTGTTGGCTGGCGAAGCGATCACGGTCACGGCGTCGCTGCGGACTCTGCGGGCGGGTACGGCGGCAGGGCGGTTGCTGCCGACGAACCTGTCGGTGCTGGCGAGCTTGGTCGGGACGCCTTTCCTGCCCTCGCTGGCGGGGGCCATTCTGGTGCTTGAGGACGTCGGTGAGGCGGCCTACCGGGTGGACCGTTACCTCCAGCAGTTGCAGCAGGCCGGGTGCCTGCGCCAACTTGGAGGTCTGGTTCTTGGGCAGTTCAGCGAAGGCGAAGACGCCGCCTGGCTGCCGGAAGTATTTGCGGACATCGCGACGCAGGTGAATGGGCCGGTGGTGGCCGGACTGGAGTTTGGGCACGGCTTTCCTTCTCTCAGCCTGCCCGTGGGGCGGCCGTGCTGCCTGACGGCAACGGCAACCGGAGCGCTGCTGGAGATACCCGCCGCTCTGGCGTGAGCGCGCGGAAGGCGAAGCGGAAAGTGAGGGTGCGGACATGCAGTATGTAACCCGGTGGTGGGCGTTGGCGGTTCTGCTGGCGCTGGGCGGCTCTGGCGTTCACGTCGGGGCGGCGGTTCCGGAGGGCTGGACTAGCCTGTTTCAGGAGGACTTCAGCACCGGGATCACAGGCTGGCGGTTCACGGCAGCGGAGTCATGGAAAGCTCAGGACGGGAGCTTGCAGGTCAGTGGCGCGGTCGAGGGGCGTAACCTGTTCGGCTACCGCCAGGCTGGGCGGTTGCGCCGCGAGGTCGCCATGGAAGCCAGGCTGACCGTCCAGGAGCGAGTGGCCAAGGACGGCTGGAGCTTTGCGGGCGTGGTGCTGTACCAGGATGGCTCGAGCTTCTGGATGCTCGGCCTGACCGAGGGGCCTGACGGTCGGCGTTACACCGACTTCCTGGAGTCGCATCTTGGCGTTTGGCAGGCCCAGAACTCCGACGCCACGGCCTTACCGAAGCAGGGCGAGCGGACGGATACCCCCTGGATGCCGGGGCAATCCTACCTCCTGCGCCTGGTGTTGACGAGCGAGTGCGTCGAGGCCGAGGTGCTCGACGCCGCGGGGCATCGGGTGGCGGTGGGGGCGTACGGTCTGCCGGCGGGGACCCCGGCCGTGCGTGCGGGTCTGCCGGCCCTGATTGCACGCGGCTGCCGGGCTACCTTCGGCCAGGTCGAGGCCTGGGCCCCGGTGACGGCGCTGGCACCCTTGCCGAAGGTGACCTTGGAGGAGGGGCCGAAGGGCCGGGTGGGGATTCTGCTGGACGCTCTCCCCGGTTCAGACCCTGCCGCGACCGAGCGCCTGCGGGAGCGCCTGCGTCGTCAGGGCTTCGGCGTCACCGCCCTGAGCGCGGCCGAGGTCTGTGACGAGCGGATACTGGCTCCCGAGAACATTTCCTGTTACGTGGTGCCGTCCTGTCGCAGTTATCCGGTGGCGGGCGGCGAAGCGCTGCTCCAGTATGCGCGGCAGGGGGGGCACATCGTGTTTCTGGGCGGACCGTTCCTGGATCTGCCCCTTTGGCGGATCGGGGAGGCTTGGCTGGATGCCGCCCAGGTGGACGAGCGCGGCCGGCAAACGCCTCTCGAGTACCGGCTCTTCACCGTCCTGGCGGACCTGGATCTGAAGGACTGGCGGCGCAGCACCGACAACCCCGGCGGGGCGGGGAGCTGGCAGGTGGTCGCCGAAGGACCTGAGGGCGGGCCCTGTCTGCGCTACAGCAGCACTGACTACCGGAAGTGGGACGGCTACCTGTCGCCGGTCATGCAGGTCTTCGGGCCGGAGCACGATCTGTTCCTGTTCCGGCTACGGGCGGATACGGACACCCCGCAGATTGCGGTCGAGATCCAGGAGGTGGACGGCTCGCGCTGGATCGCCACGGTGGAGGCGGGTCAGGAGTGGCGCCGGGTGGCCGTACGCCTCGAGGCGTTCCACTACTGGCAGGATTCGCCCACTCGAGTGAGCCGGGGACAGGCGGGTGACCGATTGAACCCGGCGCAGGCCCGACGGGTGAGCTTTGGGCTGGCGAACAGTCACACCACGGGGGTCCACGGCCCGATGCACGTCTTCCGCGTCGCCGAGGTAGGGAGCGCCCGCAACCCGTTGCCGGCCGTGGCGAGCGCTGGGGCCACGCTGTCAGGCAGCCTCGAGACCGTCTGGCCGCGCTACAAGACCTACGCGCTGTCCGGGCCGGTCCGACTGGCGCCGTCCAGCGCCTGGGCGGGCCTGCCGGTCCAGGCCCCGACGGTCACTGACGCGGTGCTCTGCGCCATCCCGCGAGCCTCGGGTGAAGGCTTTGCGCGGGGACAGAAGTGGCGCTATGTGCCGCTGTTGCGTGCCCTGGATGCGCAGGGACAGGAACGCGGCGTGGCGGCGTGGATGCTGCTGAACCGCGAGCTGCCGTACCCCGGCAGCGTCCTGCTGGGCTTCGGTCTCAACGACCCCGCAGCGCTGGCGGGCGACAGCGTCTGGGGTGACTGGATCGCCGCGGCCATCGAGCGGGTGCTCGGCGGTTGCCTGATGGCCGAGGCCGGGACGGAGCAGTTCGCCTACTGGCCGGGTGAAGCCGTGCCCTGCGGCGTGCGCTTGCGTAGTACCGGCACGGGGAAGGGCGAATGGGCGGTGAACACGGAAATCCGGCGCGGCAATGATGGCGAGTTGGTCTGGCAGAAGCGGGCCGTACTCAAGCTCGAAGCCGGCGGCGAAGCCACCTGGCAAGACAACTGGTCGCCAGCGTCGGCCGCAGCGGTCTACCGGGTGCGGGTGACGCTCACTGCGGTCGGCGACCCGGCCGTGCTGGATTGCCTCGAACACGAGGTCGCCGTCCTGGACACAACGCCGACGGCGGCTGACGAGTTCGTGCGCGTTCGAGCTGGGCAGTTCGTCCTCAACGGCCAGCCCTGGTATCCGGTTGGGGTGAACTACTGGCCGCAGTACGTCGCCGGCCTGGACGCTGACGACTACGGGGCCGGTTGGCTCGACTCGCGCTTCTACCACCCAGACTTGGTTGAGCTGGATCTGGCTCGCATGGAAGCCCTCGGGATCAACATGGTCAGCATCCAGGCTCCCGATCTGCGCTTCCACCGCAACCTGCTCGACTTCCTGCGCCGCTGCGCGCCGCATCGCATCAAGGTCAACCTGTTCCTCGGCCTGGCCAGTCCCCTGGCGTACCAGGAAGAGGCCTTGCGGACGTACCTCGAAACGACGCGGCTGAAGGACAATGCGACGGTGTTCGCCTACGATACGGTGTGGGAGCCGGGGAACTACGTCTTTGGCAAGGCCCGCGGCCGCTGGGATGAGTTCTGGCGGCAGTGGATCGCGGAGCGCTACGGCGATCTGGCCAGCGCCGAGAGGGACTGGGGCGTGCCGCTGCCTCGAGACGACCAAGGGCAGGCCGTCGCGCCCCCGGAGCGCTGGTTTCGCGAGGATGGCGACTGGCGCGTGGCGATGGCGGCCTACCGGCGCTTCATGGACGATCTCAGCAGCGGCCTGTGGAATCGGGCGCACCGGGGCCTGCGGCGCCTGGACCCCAATCACCTGGTCAGCTTCCGACAAGGCAACACACTGCCGCACGATTTTGTCTTGACCGGGACTCCCAAGCAGGTGGATTTCATGTGTCCCGAGGGCTACTCGATTCCGCACACTGACGAGGGCGGGTGGGCGGCGGGGTTCATCTCGCGCTATATCGATTTTACCAGCCGGGGCAAGCCCATTTTGTGGTCGGAGTTTGGCATGAGCGTATGGGATCCGGTTCGGCAGGAGTCGGATCCGGCGACGCTGGAGGTCCAGGCCGCTTACCACGAGCGCTTCTACCGGATGATCCTGGAGAGTGGGGCGCAGGGCAGCGCGCCGTGGTGGTGGCCGGGCGGTTACCGGGTCGGAGAGCGGAGTGACTTTGGCATCATGAACCTAGACGGCAGCGCGCGGCCGAGCGCCGAGTTGATTCGCCGCTACGGACCGCAGATCAAGGCGCCACGGGCTCGCCTGGTGCCGGAGGTCTGGCTGGAGTTCGACCGCGATGCCAACGCGGGAGGCTACTGGTTTGGCGCCTTCAACCCCGGCATGGTTGCCTATCGCGAGGCGCGGGCGGCGGGCAAGGTGCTGGGAATCAGAACCCAAGGCACCGGCACGACCTCGGCGACGACGCCGCTGCTGGCGGTGGGGAACCGAGCGCTGACGGGAGCGAATCCGCCGAAGTACCTCAATGCCGAGTTCAACTGGCTGCAGGTGTGCAATGCGGTCGGCGAGTGGGTTGAAGCCACGGATGGCGTGGTCATCGAGGTCAAGCCGGGAGTAGCGGTACGGGCCCGGGCTTGTCTGGGCAACACCCAGGAGGCGGCCTGGGTGGTTCCGGCAGCGGCTCCTGTGTCGGGGGCGGTGTATCTGGCGACCACGAGGGGTTCGCAGCTTCAAGGCAGGTGGCCGATCTTGGCCGAGGTGCCCTACCTGGGGGATGCGGACCTGGGTGAGATCACCCTGACTCCGGCGCTGACCGCGGCGGTTGCCGTGGAGCTGCAGCTGACGGCGTTCGAGCGGGCCTGGTTTGGCGAGAAGCGGACCTTCCGTCTGCAACCGGTCCCGCCACGGTGACGGTGGCGTCGCCTGGGAAGGTCCACATGAGGATAGGGGTTCAACCGGCGGGCGCTGGGGTTGTGGCCAGGCGGCTGGCTCGGCTGAGCGTGCTCGCCCTGCTGGTTCTGGTCGCGACGGCCTGGGGCCAGGCGCCCTGCGCGGTCTGTGGTCGGGCGATCGAGGGTGATTACCTCCAGGCCGGTGGGCAAGCGTATTGCTCGCGGGAGTGCTATCGCACCACCCTGCCGGTGTGCGCGGTCTGCGGCCAGCGCATCGAGGGTGAGCACCTCGTCCATGAGCAGCGGCACTTCTGCTCCACCGCCTGTTTTCGCCGCGTCCTGCCGACCTGTGTCGTGTGTGGTCAGCCGCTGGTGGAATCGTTTCGGATTGGTGGCCGGACGTACTGCAAGACCCACGCTGCGGCGCCGCGCTGCGACGCTTGCGGGCTGCCCGTAAACCAGGGCCAGACGCTGCCCGATGGGCGGCTCGTGTGCGACGAGTGCCGGCCGGGGTTGGTGTTTAACGCCAGACTCGCCCTGCCGCTCTACATTCGGGCAGGCCACGCACTCTGCCTTGTCTCGGGTCAGCCGCTGCCGCTGGCGCCACCGTTTGAACTGGTGGGCAACAACCAATTGCCCGCCCATGGCAGCCTGGACCCGACGGTCAGCATCCGGGAACTGGGCCGCTATCTGCGCACTGCGGAAACGACAACCACGAAGAATGTGTTCGGCCTGGTTCTGCGAGAGCGCACGACGGTCAGCCGCAAGCTGCTGATCCTCTATGGGCTGCCAGCGGACCGCTTCATCAGCACCGCGGTCCACGAGCTGACCCACGACCTCCTCGCCGAGCGCTATCCCGCCTTCGAGAACGCCCCCGACTGGGCCGCGGAGGGTATCTGCCAGTACAGCGCGGCGCTGGTATGTCGGCGCCTTGGGTATGCCGAGCGCCTGAAGGAGATCGAGGCGGCGGACGACCCCGTGTATGGGGACGGTTACCGCTACATGGCCCGGCGCTTTGGCGTCGCCGGCTGGGGGCGACTCTCGCGCTGGCTGGATTCAGGCGGATTCAAAGCGCTGCCCGCGCGGGCGCCCGGGAGCTGAGATCAGCCGCGGCCTGGGGGCGAGGTCAGGGCGGTGGCAGGCGCGGCGCCAGCCATACTTTTCGGGCGGCGGCCCGGTAGATAGCTTCCATGACGGCACTGCGGATGGCCGCCTCGCGGGGGGTGACCAGATCGGTGGTCGGGCCGCCGCCGGTGGCATCCAGGAAAAGGTCGAAGGCATGCGGCAAGGCTGCCGGCAGGGCGGTCCAGGCGCTCTTGCCGTCAGCGCCGGCGAGGCGGTTGCTCTTCAGGAAGAGCTGGCCGTTGATGATCGCGGCGTGGCCCTCGGTCCCGCTGATCTGGAGCGAGACGGGGTCGGCCAGGTCGACCCAGCCGGCGGCAAGGGTTCCCACCGCGCCATCTGGGAAGCAAAGCAGGGCCTCGCCGGACTCGTCGCAGTCAGCATAGCGGCCGGTGACCACAGCGAGGTGGCCGGTGACGCGACTGGGGTTGCCCAGCAGCCAGAGCATGAGGTCCAGCGAGTGGGTCCCCAGGTCGCCGAAAGCGCCACAGCCCGCAATGCGGGGATCGGCCATCCAGCGCCACTCGGTGTCGAACCAACCCCCCAGGCTGCCGTGATGACAGTTGCTGCCGCGGATACGGGTGATCTTGCCGAAGGTTCCCGCCGCGATCTGTTCCTTGAGAAAACGGTGCGTCGGCTGGCTGCGCATGAAGTAGCCCGTTTGGAAGAGCACGCCAGCTTGGGCGATGGCGGCGGCCATGGCATAGGCGTCGACGGCGCCGAGGCCCAGGGGTTTTTCGACGAAGAGGTGTTTGCCGCTGGCGCAGGCGGCCTTGACATGTTCACGGTGGCGATTGGTTTCCGAGCAGATAACGACGGCGGTGACCTCTTTGTCCTGCCACACGGTCTTCAGCTCGGCGACCGCGGTAGCGCCCAAGGCCGCCGCCTGCTTGCTGGCCCGGTCCGGCAGCGGATCCCAAACGTACCTGACGCGGACATCGTTCCGCGCCTTGAGTCGATTCACGAATCCCGGTGTGTGGATATGAGCGCAGCCGACCAGGGCCACCGTTTGCATGCCTGCTCTCCTATTGCTTCCTGCGTCTGCGGGGCGTATGCTGTGCCGGCGCGGCGGGCCGCCGGAGCGATTTCTGCCGGTCAGGCTGCCAACGTATTGCGGGGGCGTGCCAGGTCAACCCCTGATGGCGCCATCGGGCGCAGGTCAGTTCCGTAGGTGGTGACTAGGGTTCAGGGTTCAGGGTTCAGGGTTCAGGGTTCAGGGTTCAGGGTTCAGCCGGGCCCCCGGCTGGGGCCAGACCTGAGGGCCAGAGAACTGCGATGCCCCGGCAGGGGATTCTGCCATTTGGCATTGGGCATTCGACC
>CAIZKT010000387.1:0-6898 GCA_903933565.1 uncultured Victivallales bacterium
CAACTTCGGCGCCCGCGCCGTCCTGTACTTCCTGGACGCGGAGAACCTGCCCAAGGCCGAGTACTACCGGCGCAAGGAATCGCACGCCTCGATCGACGTGCCCGTGTTCTTCATTCGCGGCGACCCGCGTAGTCTGATCGGCAAACGTCTGACCGTACAGGCGCGGGTGGATTGGGAGCCGGCGCCGGTACGCAACCTCCTCGCCATCTTTGATGCGGACCCCGACGCGAGCGACGGCCCGGAGGAGACGTTGCTGGTCAGCGCCTACTACGATGCCTGGAGTTCCATTCCCGACCTGGCTCCCGGAGCGCGGCAGTTGCTCGGACTTCAGGGCGTACTCAAGACCGCCGAGCACTTCGCCGGCAGCCCGTCCCGCCCGAAATTCCGCCGCAAGGTGATCTTCTTTGTCCATGGCGGCATGGGGCAAGCGGCGGCCGGCAGCCGGCAGTTGGTCAGCGCCCTGGGTTCCGAAACGGAGCCTGAAAAGGTCCTGGAAGCGCGCGCCGAGGAACACGCCGAACTCAGCCGCGAGCTGGCGGACCTCAAGGAGGTGCGCGAGCTCTTGCCGCGCTACTTCGCCGAGACTCGTGACGCCAAGGCTCACCTGGCGTTGTGGAAGGGGCGCTCGTCCCCGTTGGCGCACTTCCGTGAGGAGTTGGAGCTGGCGCTGGATGAGGTCAGCCTGCGGGCTGAGGAAGACGCCATGGCCGCACGGCTGGACTGGATTCGCGCGGGCAAGCGCAGCGGCGAGCCGCTGGACCTGTATCTGGCCATGAACAAACGCGCTCAGATTTACCGCAGCATGACCAGCGCCAAGCCCTACACCTTGGCCAGCGCCTATCACAACCCCGAGCCGGGCGGCTACCGCGCCTTCTACGATCCCCGGGCCGCCTGGGAGCCCGGCGAGCCCACCCGCACCCCGAGTGGCAGCATCCGGCACGCCCGCCTGTACGAGGCGGACTTCGACAGTTTTCTGACGGAGCGTTTACAGGCCTTGCAGCAGCGTCTCGATCGGCGTATCGAACGCACCGCCTTTGCCCTGCGGCAGAACGAGCAAGATCAGGCCGTGTTCACGGAGATCCGCGGCGCGCGGGGCACCCACCGGGTGCTCGGGATCGAGGTAAACTTTTCGGATAAGACCCGGCAACTGGTGTTGGCCTCCGGGGGCTGGTGGTGGAGCCCGCGTTGTATTCCGGCGGACCGTGAGATCGAGCTGCAGTTCAAGTACGCCCAGGAGAAGTTGTTCCCGGACCTGCCCGAGAAAGACGCCTTCTCCAGCCGGGTGGCCAGTGGCGATGCCTGGTCGCTGGGGGTCAACTGGGCGGTGTACGATCTGCACGCGACGGCCATGACCTTCCGCGGCTACACCAGTTTTGTGCTCAGCACGAATGGTGACGACCGCGAGTTTTTCGCCTGCCCGATGGACACGACCGAAGACATCAACTGGGACAACGTGGCGGCGCAGGACCGCGTCATCATCGGCGGCCTGGAGCAGCTGGCGCTGGGGCGTGGCAAGATCATCCCCACCAGCATGCCGATTCAAGGCCAGGATTTCCGCGGCGTCACCACCAGCGTGCGCGGCAATTCGCTGGTGCCGAACCACCCCGAGGGCAACACGCTGGTGCAACTGACGGGCGGTTTCTGGGGGGCGGACAGTTGGGCGCACTACAGCAACGGGGGTGGGTACTGGACCGCATTCAACGATCCCTATCCCCTGGTGATGAGTGATGAACTGGGCCGTTTCAACTTCCGCAACGCCTTCGCGCCGCGCTGGTGGACGGTCGATTTCCATGCGGCGCGCACCAACCCGGAGACCGGCCAGATCACCTGGATCCGTGACCTGGGCTATGAAACCAAGTATCCGACCCAGAACCTGCGCGTCTACCAGGTCCGCGAGCTGACCCGCATCGTCATGTTCCGTTGTGCGCCCATCCACATTTTCCGGGCCGAGAATCCGAAGAAGATGCAGCTCTACGACCGCGTTGAAGCCCGCCTGATCCGGGGCTTCTCGGCGCCCAAGAAGCTGTACAGCGAGATGTTCTACTCCGGCGAGAATGTGCTGTATCTGGAGCCTGACGCCGAGTTCTTCCCCACCTACCTATCCGGATCGCCAGAGAACCCGAGTCTGCTGCGCATCGCCGGCATCGGTCTGAACATGGTGCCAGAGGATTTCGCTAAGGTCAGCGCGGCCGACGAGGAGACTGCCGGGCGCGGCTTCCTGGCGGCGGACGCGACCTTCCTTTACCATCCCGAGGACGACCTGGCGCGCAGCATGAGCGCCATCAACTCGCGCCGCGACCTCAAGTACGGCGACTACAACCTGATCGATGGGCCCACCCGCGAGAACGTGCAGCGAGCCCGGGATCTGGCGGTCGAGGCCCAGCGCCTGCGTCAGGCGGGGCGGCACTTTGAGGCCTTCGAGGCCATGAAGGACAGCCTGGCCTTCTCGACGACCGCGCACCCGGTCATCCGCAACAGCAAGTCCGAGGCGGTGTATGGCATCGTCTTCTATCTGCTGCTGCTGATCCCCTTTGCCTTCTTTATGGAGAAGCTGGTGGTGGGTTGCAGCGATGTGCGCGGGCAGATCGTCTGGGTCGGCTCCATCTTCCTGGCGGTCTTTCTAGTCCTGCGCGAGATTCACCCCGCCTTCGAGATCGTGCGCTCCAGCTTCATGATCCTGCTCGGCTTCATCACCATGATCCTGAGCCTCATGGTCACCGGCTTTCTGGGCTCCAAATTCCGCGGGGCGGTGCAGGAGTACCAGAAGCTGGTGCATGGGCAGCAGGCCGTCGCCGACGTCACCAAGGCCGGCGCGGCGCTGACCGGCTTCCTGTTGGGTATCAATAATATGCGCAAGCGCAAGGTGCGTACCGCCTTGACCGCTGGGACGTTGGTGCTGATCACCTTCGTGATGATCTGCTTCACCGCGGTCGAGAGCGACTATGTCGACGTGATGTACCCCATCGGTAAGGCCCCCTATACCGGGCTTGAGATCCGCAAGAACACGCTTAGTCACCTGGGGAACCAGACGACGGTGCTGGTGCAGGCGTTCGAGAACGAGTACGACGTCGCCGCCCGACGCTGGGACGTCCAGGGCCTTTGGGGGATGATGCCCCTGAACAAGAAGCTTGAGGCGGAGACCTATATCAGCCCGGAGGAGGTCGACAATCTGCCCGTGACCCTGAGTCGCGGCGGCGCGGGGGCGGCCCGCAAGTGGACCAGCACCGGCAGCCTGGACCTCGGGCCCTCGCCGGACTTTGAGGTCAAGGCGGTGATGACTGCCGGCGAGGCCTGGTTCAGCAGCGAGAACGAGCGCAGTGTCGTCCTTAGCAGCAGCGCCGCGGCGGCCCTGGGGATCAACGCCGAGAGCGTCCGGGCCGAACCCCGGCCGACGGTCATGGTGGCCGGCAAGGAGTTCACCGTCATCAACCTCTTCGATGCGGCCCGGCTCGATGCCGCCGTGAACCCGAAGAACAAGCCCGTAACCCCGGTAAACCTGGCCGCCGAGCACCGCTACACTACGGCCATTCAGGAGGCGGAGCTGGCCCAGCGCCAGACCTTGTTGCGCGGCGGGATGTCGCGCGCCGATATCGACGCGGCCATCAAGAAGACCCGCGAGGCCCGCGAAAAGCGCGTTCCCGAACGGCTGGCCGCGGCCGGACTGGTGCTGTTCCCGAAGCAGCGCCAGCCGGTGCCGGACGCTATCGTCAGTCACTTCAAAGGCAAGTTGCGCGTCAACCAGCGCGAGCCCATCAACTTCGATCGTATGTTCCTGACCAAGATTCTGCCGCATCCAGAGGACAGCAAACACCGGCACTACTGGTTCCGGGACGACGACCCCGACACCTGCTACATCCCCGACCGCATGGCGGCTGAGATGCGGATTACGCCCGAGTTGGTGGAAAGCAGCAGCGTCCGCATCCGGGTCGAGGGCACCGTGCTGGCAGTCAAAGGCATTTACGATGCCAGCCGCTTCGATCAGATCCAGGACCTCGATGGCGAGTCGCTGGCGCCCTACGACGTCGAGTCCATTGTCGGCCGCCCGATGGACGAGAATACGGAAGAAGACGAGATGCCGGAGCTGATGCGGCGGCTAAGCGGCGGGGATATCATCGTCTGCAACGACCGCTCACGCACCTCGGGTTGGCACGTCGCCTCCATCGCCATCGACTTCACCAAGGCCGGCAGCCACAAGCGGGTGCGCGAAATCCTCGACCGCTACCTGGAGAAGACCGGCGCCAAGGCCTTCTATGGCATCGGCGATACGGCCTACTTCGGCGCCAAGTTCCGGCGCCCGCGCGGCGCCAACTACCTGGAGCTGCTGATTCCGCTGCTGATCGCCTCGCTGACCGTATTGAACACCATGCGTGGCAGCGTCTACGAGCGCAAGGACGAGATCTACGTCTACAACGCTGTGGGGCTGAATCCGTCGCACGTCTTCTTTCTCTTCATCGCCGAGGCCTGCGTCTACGCCGTGGTCGGGGCCTTGGGGGGCTACCTGGTGGCGAATCTGGCTGGGAAACTGGTGTCGTTGCTGGGGCTGAACATCGGCCTGACCATCAACTACTCGTCGATCTATGCGGTGATGTACTCCGTGGTCATCATGGTGGCCGTGCTGTTCTCAACCTGGTTCCCGGCGCGGGCCGCGGCGCGGCTGGCGGCTCCGGCCGAGGAGATGAAGTGGCGCGTGCCAGTGCCAAAGGACGGGGTGATCAGCTTCGACCTGCCGTTCACCTTCAATGCCCGCGACCGCGTGGCCATCGTCTCCTACTTCATGGGCTGGCTCGATGAGTTCGGCGAGGGTTCGAGCGGCAAGTTCTACTGTTCCCGGCCGACCTGTAGCCTGGAGCGCCTGCGGGGCACGGTGGCCGCCAGCGTGCGCACCACGACCTGGCTACGACCCTATGACCTCGGCGTCAGCCAGGAGGTCGCCATTCACCTCAGCGAAGACCCAGGCACCGGTCAGACAACCGCCCGCCTGACCCTGACCCACCTCTCCGGCGGCATTTCGGCGTGGGTGCGCACCAACTACCTGTTCCTGCGCATCTTGCGCAAGCACTTCCTCGACTGGCGGGTGGTGCCCGAGAGCGAGAAACTCGGCTTCCTGCAACGCGCCCGCCGACAACTCGGCGCGCCGGCTGAACAGGTGCAGGAAGCGCAGATCAAGATCGACGAGACGCTGGCCGCCGCGGCCCTCGTCGAGGAAGGCAGCGGGATCCCCAGTCGGCCGCAGGCCCCGGAGGCAGCGCACGGTGAGTAACGGCCCACGCATCGCCCGCGACCAGGAACTCGAGCTCTACCGCTCGATCCTGGAAGAGCCCACCGAGTACAAGGATGGGTTCACCTGGACCACCATGCTCGGGGCGCTGTTCTGCGGCGTGCTCATGCTTCCGGGCGCCATCTACCTGGGCCTGATCAACGGCGGTGGCATGGGCGCCGCCCCCTGGGTGACCCTCATCATCTTCAGCGAAGTCAGCCGCCGGGCGATGAAGTCGCTGAACCGGCAGGAGGTCGTCCTGCTGCTGGCCGTGGCCGGCGCCATGATGGGCGCGCAGACCGGACTCTTCGGTGAGTTCGTCCGACGTTCCTACATCGTGCGCAGCGACCCGGTGGTGGCAGCCGGGCTGGCGGGACAATTTCCGGCCTGGTGGTGTCCCTCCCCTGATTCCACCGCGCTGACCGAGCGCACCTTCATGCATCCTGACTGGCTAATGCCGTTCGTCATCTTCGGCCTTGCCACCTGGGTCCTGGGTTTCATCAAGAACTACACCCTCGGCTACGGCCTCTTCCGGCTCACCAGCGACTTCGAGCGCCTGCCCTTTCCCTTCGCCCCCATCACCGCCCAGGGCGCCATGGCCATCGCCGAGGCCGGCGACCGCAAGAACGCCTGGAAGTGGCGCGCCTTTTCCTCGGGTACCATGGTGGGCATCGCCTTCGGCATCTTCTACGTCGGCATCCCGGTGATTTACGGCGCCTTCCTGACCAAGCCGCTGATGTTGTTCCCGATTCCCTGGTACGACTCCACCACGGTGACCGAGGTACTCCTGCCCGCCGTGCCCACCGGCATCATCTGGAATCTCTCGCTGGTCATCACCGGCATGATCATCCCCTGGCGTGCCATCCAGGGCACCGCGATCGCGATCCTGGTGACCTTCATCCTCAACCCCATCCTGGTCAAGGCCGGACTGCTCAGCACCTGGCAGCCAGGAATGGGCACGGTCGACACCGGCATCGCCAACAGCGTTGACTTCTACTTCTCCTTCGGCATCGGCTGTGCAATGGGCATTGCCGTCGTCAGTCTGGCGCAGACGGCCATGGCCATGGTCGACAACCTGCGGGCCCAGCGCCGCAGCCGGAAGGACCTGTTCGCAGACCGGCGCGACCCCTGGCGTACCCCCGCCGGACGCGGCGATTGGTCCCTCAAACTCTGCCTGGTGGGCTACGTCCTGGCGGCCGCGGGCATGTGTGGACTGTGCAAGTGGCTGGTGCCGGACTTCCCGGTCATCTTCCTGGTGTTCTTCGCCTTCGTCTTCACGCCCGTGCTCTCTTACCTCAACGCCAGGATGATCGCGGTGAACGGGCAGCAGGTGGACATTCCGTTCATCAAGGAAGGCGCCATCCTGCTCTCCGGCACCACCGGGCTGAACGTCTGGCTGGCGCCGTTCCCGCAGGAGAACTTCGGGGCGATGGCCGCGAGCTTCCGCGTCAAGGAGCTTACCGGCACGCGCTTCACCAGCTACGTCAAGCTGGACCTGTTCCGCATGCCGCTGACCATTCTGCTGGGCTTCGTGTTCTGGAGCTTCATCTGGCATTCCAGCGAGATCCCGTCGTCGATGTTCCCGTGGACGGAGGTCATGTGGGACCAGCAGATCAAACAGCAGTTGATCATGTGGTCGGC
>CAIZKT010000388.1:0-11917 GCA_903933565.1 uncultured Victivallales bacterium
ACAGCCCCGTTGGGGCAGGGAAATACACCTGAGGTGTAACCTGGGAAACTGTGAAAGAATCGGGGTCGGAATCGGTATCGGAGTCGTGCCTGGCAAAACCGAGGAAAGCGGCCGGAGGACAGCGGCGCGCGCCTTTCTTCACAGCTTCTGAGTAGTTACTTTTCGCCGAAAAGTTTCTCGCCGATAAGCGCGGTAAAGAACGAGCCGGTGAAGACGAGTGCGTCGGCCTGGCCAAGTTGGGCGGGGTGCTGCAGGTCGGGGATGACCTCCACCTCGAGGCCGGCGGCCCGTGCCTGGGTCTCGAGGCCGACCAGGTCCGACTCGCGCATCGTGTGCGGCCGGGTGAGGACGAAGTGAGCGTTCAGCGCCGCCAGTTCGCGGATGATCCCAGCGGTGTCCTTGCCCTTCACGACCCCCAGCACCAGGGTCCAGCGGGTGGTTGGCCAGCGTTGGCGCAGGGCCTCGACCAGGCGGCGCGCGGAGTCCGCGTTATGGGCCGCGTCAAGCACGACGAGAGGGGCGGTGCAAAGGACCTCGCAGCGGGCTCGCAGTTCGGGCCTGACGAAGCGCGAGGGGTCGGGAATGACGTCGGCGGCGCGGCAAAGAGCCAGGGCGACGCCCAGGTTCTGGCGCAGGAAGGGCACCAGGCTGGCAGCGGGATCAAAGGGCTGGACGTCACGGTCGGGAGCCGGTTCGTGGACGGTCGCGCCGAGGGCAGCCGCCCGCTGGCGGACCACCCGCTCGGCCCCGGGGAAAGGCTGGGCGGCAAGCACCAGGGGGACACCCGGCTTGATGATGCCGGCCTTTTCCGCGGCAATGGCCTCGACCGTGCTGCCGAGTAGTTCCATATGGTCGAGGCTGACGGGGGTGATGGCGCAAGCGACGGGATGGGCGACATAGTTGGTGGCGTCCAGGCGCCCGCCGATGCCGGCTTCAAGGACGGCGTACTCGCAGCCGGCAGCGACGAAAATGCGCAGTGCCAGCAGGGTCATGATTTCAAACAGCGTCGGGGTCAGGTCCCGCCGGCGAAGCTCCTCTTCGCAGGCGGCGGCATGCTGCAAAAGCAGGTCGTAGTCGATAAGCTTACCATTGAGCAGGAAGCGTTCCCGGACGGTGACCAGGTGCGGGCTGGCAAACAGGCCGCAGGAGCGTCCGGCTGAGGCGAGCAGGGCGGCGGTGAAGTGACAGGTCGATCCCTTGCCCTTGGTGCCGGCCACGTGGAGGACCTTCAGGTGCTTCTCGGGATGGCCTATTGCGGCAGCCAGGGGGAGCATGCGCTCAAGCGTATACTCGGTCGGCTCGTAGCGGCGAGCGGTGTTGTGCTCCAGGTCGTAGTAGCGGGAGAAGAGGGAGAAGAATGCCTGCTCACGCTGGGGGTCAAGACCACGCATAGCGCCACCTCTCCAAAAGGGTCATGGGGGCCGGGCCGTTCCCGGGTTGACGGCGGGGCTTGATCGTGCGCCGACCCTGGCGGCGCCTTCTGTATACGGATTGCACCATACATGGCGGCAGGGCGCGGCGCCATCGGGGCTGGCCAGGGAGGATACCGTCCGCGTGGGCGGCTTGCGGCTGAAGGCAGTATACTTACGGGAACTTCAGGAGTGCGTCTGATGATGGTGTCCCAGCAGCCCACGTGTGGCGCCTCGGTTGTGCTTCGTCGCGGCGACCTTCTGGAGGTGCGCCTCGAGGTTGATACACCCGCGGATGGCACGGCTTGGCTGCGCACGAACTTCGGACGCGCCGCAGTCCGTCGCCGGGAGGTGATTGAGCACACGGAGCGGCAACGGCCTCTGCTGGCGCGGGACTGGCATGACCTCCAGATGGTTTGCAGCGCCCCCGGGAGGTATCGGCTGCGCCTGCCGATGCTGGAGGTGGGCGCGTTTGAGGCCAAGGCCTTCTTTGCCCCGACCGCTGGCGCGCCCCTATGGCCCTCGGGAGAGAACCTGCGGGTCAAGGTTCTGCCGGCGCACACTCTCTGCGACAACAGCATCTACACGGCGTTTACGCGCCAGTTCGGGCCGGCGCTGCGGGGAACACTGCCGTCTGCCGGAGAGGTGCATGCCGCCGAGCTTCTCGGCTCTCGCGGCTATGCGGCGATCCCGCCGTCGGGCACCTTCAGAGATCTGGTTCGGCACTTGGACGTGATCATGGGTCAGATGGGGTTCCGCATCGTGCAACTGCTGCCTGTACACCCGGTGCCGACCACCTTCGCGCGCCTGGGCCGCTTTGGCAGTCCGTTCGCCGCCTGTGACTTTTTTGGGGTGGATCCCGGGATGGCGGAGTTCGACCGCAAGGCGACGCCGATGGCGCAGTTTGAAGAGTTACTGGACGCGGTGCATGCCCGGAATGGCTACCTGTTTCTGGACCTGCCCGCGAATCACACAGGGTGGGCGTCCTGGCTGCAGTTGCACCATCCCGAGTGGTTTTGTCTGCATCCGGATGGTTCCTATGTGAGCCCCGGGGCCTGGGGGGTGGTATGGGAGGATCTCTGCAAGCTTGATTTCGGGCACGGGGAACTGTGTCGGTACATGGCCGAGGTATTTCTGCACTGGTGCCGAAAGGGGGTTGACGGGTTCCGCTGTGACGCCGGCTACATGGTGCCGTTGGCGGCCTGGCGCTACATCACCGCCAAGGTACGTGACGAGTTTCCGGACACAGTGTTCCTGCTGGAAGGCTTAGGCGGCCCGCAGGCGGTAACGGAAGCACTGCTGGCAGACGGGGGGTTGGATTGGGCCTACTCGGAGCTGTTTCAGAGTCTGTCAGCCGTCGACATCCGTACCTGCCTGGCCCTCAGCGCGCGGCTCAGCCGGGAGAAGGGCACCCTGGCCCACTTTGCCGAGACGCACGACAACGAAAGGCTGGCGGCCACGTCCAGGCGTTTCGCGCAGTTTCGCTGTGCGCTCTGTGCCCTGCTGTCGCACGATGGGGCGTTCGGCATCACGAACGGGGTGGAGTGGTTTGCCGAGGCGAAGGTGGATGTGCATGGGGCGAGCCCGCTGAACTGGGGTGCCCGTGAGAACCAGGTGGAGGACCTGCGGCGCCTTCTGGGGGTTCTGCGGGATCATCCCGCCTTTCGCGCTAGGGTGTTGGTGGAGGCGGTGGACACGCTGCCGAGGGACTCGGTCGGGTTTCTGCGACATCCGGCCGAAGGGCCGCCGGTACTCGTTCTAGCCAACCTCCATGACCAGGAAACGCGGGAGATCAGTTGGCCGACGAACGCCTGGCACGTTTCCGACCGGCAGGTCTTCGACCTCGTCTCCGGGCGCGAGGTGGAGGTGGGTTCGGCTGCCGGGCGGGCGCAGTGCCGCCTGGGTCCGCAGACGGTGATCTGCCTGGAGCCCCGGCGGCGGCAGGTGGCTGTCGGCGAGGCGTCGGCGGGTCCGGTCAGGTCGGCTATGGGGACGCCCGAAGCCGTGTTGCGACAGCAGTTTAAGGCTCTGGCTCTGGACCTATGGGCGCTCTGGCAAGGTCTTGGCGATATCGAGCCTGCCGCGGCCGACCGGCTGGGCGACCACCTGCGTCAGGACCCGCTGGGCTGCGTGACACGCTTACAGCCGCAGCCGGGATATGTGCCGCTGCTGCGTTGGCAACTGGGCCGTGACGAACGCCGTGAGGTGATGGTACCTCCTGGGCACATTCTACTGGTGCAGGCGGACCTCCCCTTTGTCTTCGAGGTGCATGAGAGCGAGCGCTGCCTGCAGCGGGGCCGGTCGCTGCCGTGGCCGCAGTCCGGGCAATTCGGCATGGTGCTGCCACTGCCGGACCGAGCGCAGCCGGTGCGTTGCGAGCTTGTGCTGCGAGTCTTTGGCCGCCCGTTGAGCCAGGTGCATTCAGGGCTGTTGGCGCTGCCGTCTGGGCCAGCGCCCCGCGTGCGCCTGCGGGCGGATGCGGCGCGGCTGGTGGCAGAAGATCTGACGGCGCTGTGTGCCGACGCGCTGGGGGCCATGGCCATGGTGCGCGGTCGCTGGGGCGAACTGCGCAGCCAGTACGAGGCGCTTCTGGCCGCCAACCTGCACTCAGACCATCCGGTAGACCGGCGCGTGCTGCTGACTCGCTGTCGGGCCTGGATCGTATGCCGAGACTACTCGCAGGAGATCGGCAGCGGCTGCCAGATCGGGTTCTCGACCGATCTGCGCAACCGGGTGTGCTGGGACTTCCATGTGCCGGTCGGCATGGGCCGTCAGATTCCTCTGCGCATCATGCTTGAGATGGCGGCCTCGGGAAACACCGTCCGGCTGCACTTCGAGCGCCAGCCTGCGGCGGGCGTGGCGGAGGCGCTGGGCGACGATAGTCCGGTGACGCTGATCGTCCGACCCGACGTCGAGGACCGTTCCTGCCACGAGATAACGCAGGCTTTCCGGGGCCCGGAGCACGGCTTCCGCCAGGCGGTACAGCCCACGCCTGACGGGTTTCGTTTCAGCCCGTCGCCGGGGTACGGGCTCACCTGCCGCATGGCGCCGGGCGAGTTCGTGCTGGAGCCCGAGTGGCAGTACTTGGTGCCGCATCCGGTGGAGGCTTCGCGGGGGCTAAGCGCGGCTGGCGATCTGTTCAGTCCGGGCTACTTCCGCGGCGTACTCGTGGGGGGCGCATCGGCGGTTCTGACGGCCTCCTGCGGCGAGGCTGAGGCGAGGTGGCCGGTGGAGGCTATAGACAGTGCAGCGGACCTGCCTCTGGACGAGGCGGCTCGCCGAGCTCTGCGCCAATTCGTGGTCAGGCGTGGGGCCTCGCGCACGGTCATCGCCGGCTATCCGTGGTTCCTCGACTGGGGGCGGGATACGTTGATCTGCCTGCGCGGCATCATCGCGGTCGGCATGACCCCGGAGGCGCGGGAGATCATCGGCCAGTTTGCCCGCTTCGAGGATCGCGGCACGCTGCCGAACATGATCCGTGGAGATGACGCCAGTGATCGGGAGACGTCCGACGCGCCGCTCTGGTTGTTCACCGCGGTGGCGGACTACCTGCGGGTCAGCGGGGAGCACAGCCTGCTGGAGATGGACTGCGGCGGACGGACGTTACGCCGCGTTCTTGCCGATCTGGCCACGTCCGTTCTGGCGGGGACGCCCAATGGGATGGGGGTTGATCCCGAGACGGGGATGGTGTTCAGCCCGGCGCACTTCACCTGGATGGATACCAACCATCCGGCCGGGAGTCCGCGTCAGGGCTATCCGATTGAGATTCAGGCGTTATGGTTTCGTGCCCTGGCACTTCTGGCCGAGTTGCGCGTGCCGGGAAAGCCGTGGGGAGAGCTTGCCGCCAAGGTGCGCGCGGCGGTTGTGGGGCTGTACTCCAGGACGGCAGGCCGCGGGCTGAGCGATTGCCTGCACGCTGCGCCGGGGGTAAGCGCTCGAGAGGCGCGGGCGGACGATGCCTGTCGGCCGAACCAACTGCTGGCGGTCACCCTGGGCTTGATCGAGGGTGACGCAGCCCGGCAGACCGTGGAGGCCTGTTGGCCGCTGTTGGTGCCGGGAGGTATCCGCAGCCTGGCAGACCAGCCCGTGACCTACCCGCTGGAGATCCGGCACCATGGGCAGTTGCTGAATGATCCAGCGCGGCCGTTCTGGGGGCGGTACGAGGGCGACGAGGATACGAGGCGGAAACCCGCCTACCACAACGGGACGGCTTGGAGCTGGCTGTTCCCCTCGTTTGCGGAGGCCCTGGTGCTGGCGTATGGGACCTCGGCTCGGCCGGTAGCACGGCAATTGCTGTACAGCCTGGCGCCAGTGCTCGAAGCGGGTTGCCTCGGACACCTTCCTGAGATTGTCGACGGCGATGCCCCCCACCCGCAGCGCGGCTGCGGGGCGCAGGCGTGGGGGGTGGCGGAGTTGTTGCGTGTGCTTACGGCACTGCGCGATGAAACGTCCGGGGGCTCGGTGGTGTCATAGGAGCGGCTGAACTGGGGTTCGCTGCGGCCTGCGCCGCCGCTGGCTGAAGCTGGTATCCGCATGAGCTGAGGCGCGCCCGTGCGGCAAGCAAGAGGAGTGATCTCGTATGGCAGCAAAGAAGGCCGTCAGAGCCGTCACCGGCGGGAAGAAGAAGGTGACGTTCGAACTGCGTTGTGCCCCCGGATCGAGTGTCTTTCTGGCGGCGTCGTTCAACGCCTGGGATCCGGCCGCGAAGCCGCTGGTCGATACGGCTGGCGTGGGCGTGTTCGCCGCTACCTGCATGTTGACCCCAGGAAGCTACGAGTACAAGTTCGTGGTCAACGGCGAGTGGACGGTGGACCCGGCCAATCCGAATTTTGTGGTGAACGCACTGGGCACCCTGAACAGCGTGGTCCAGGTGTCTTGATCCACGGGTCTGGACGGCTGCGCGCGGTCTCAGGAGCCGGGCAGCGAGGGTACCGTCGGCCGGGGCTAAGGCCGGTGGCGGGGTGGTTTTGTGGTCAAGCGCGGAATGGGAGGAGGCTCTGATGACGGCCCGAATCCAGTTGCGGAGTGGTCGGCGCAAGCCTCGGGTTCTGGTGGTGACTCCAGAGATCACTTACCTGCCGGCAGGTATGGGCAACATGGCCCACCAGATGCGCGCCAAGGCGGGTGGGTTGGCCGATGTTTCGGCCTCGCTGGTATCAGCCCTTTACCACTTGGGCGCCGACGTCCACGTGGCCCTGCCGCACTACCGGCGCATGTTCCATGTGGATGTGGACCGGCTGATCAGCGACGAGTTGCGTATCTACCTGACGAATCTGTCGAACCAGCGCATTCATCTGGCGCAGGACCGGGTGTTCTACTACCGCGACCGGGTCTACGGGAACTACATCGAGGATGGCATTCAAGTCAGTCTCGCCTTCCAGCGCGAGGTGATCAACAACATCCTGCCGCGGGTGGACCCCGATCTGGTGCATTGCAACGACTGGATGACGGGGCTGATTCCGGCCATGTCGCGGCGGCTCAACATCCCCTGCCTGTTCACGGTGCATAACATTCACACGCAGAAACTCACCTTGGAGCGGATTGAAAGCAGCGGCATCGATGCGGCCGACTTCTGGCCGTATCTTTACTACGACCGGCAACCGGTCGCCTATGAAGAGACGCGCTCCACCAACCCGGTCGACCTTCTCACCAGCGGCATCTTCTCGGCCCATTTTATCAACACCGTGAGCCCCTCCTTTCTGCAAGAAGTCGTCGAGGGCCGACATCATTTCGTGGCGGATCCCATCCGTCGGGAAATGGGGGCCAAGTACCACTCCGGCTGCGCCGTCGGCATCCTGAATGCGCCGGATCCGGACTATGATCCGGTGCAGGATCCGGCCTTGGCTGTGCGCTATGGTCCAGATGACCAGGCGGTGGCCAAACGGCGAAACAAAGAGGTGTTGCAGGAACGTCTGGGGCTGCGCGTGGATGGCGCAGCCCCCGTGTTCTTCTGGCCGTCCCGGCTTGATCCGGTGCAGAAAGGCTGCCAGTTGCTGACCGATATCCTGTACGACACGGTGTCGACCCATTCGCAGCTCGGCTTGCAGGTGGTGGTGGTGGCGAACGGGTCGTTTCAGCGACACTTCCATGAGGTGGTCGAGCGCCATAACCTGTATGACCGGGTTGCGGTGTGCGACTTCGACGAGGACCTGTCGAGGCTGGCGTACGCCGCCGCCGATTTTGTGTTGATGCCATCACGCTTCGAGCCGTGTGGGCTGCCGCAGATGATCGGTCCCATCTACGGGACGCTGCCGGTGGTTCACTGTACGGGGGGGTTGCGGGACACGGTCGCCCACCTGGACCCGGCCGCGAACCAAGGCAACGGCTTTGTGTTTGAGCATTACGGGGCGCAGGGACTGCGCTGGGCGGTGGAGCAGGCGATCGCCTTCCACCGTCTGCCGGACGAGATCAAGGATGCGCAGGTGGGGCGGGTCATGAGGGAGGCCCGTTCGCGCTTTACGCATGACGTCACGGCTCGCGCCTATATCGATGTCTACGAGCGCATGCTCAAACGGCCCCTGGTGAATTAGCCTGCGCCAGATCCGTGGCTCGCTTGAGGGTGCGCCGACGAGGAGGACGGCATGTTATCCGGGTTCATCCCGAATATCCCCAGGAGCCTGGCTGAAGACGACTGGCTGCGGCCTTACGGGCCGGTTCTACGGCGTCGTGGCAGGCAGGCGGAGGCCTTGGCGCAACGCCTGACCGGCGGCCGGCAGTCGCTGCTTGACTTTGCCAGCGGCCATGAGTACTTCGGCCTGCACCGGGACGGCGTCGGCTGGGTTTTTCGAGAGTGGGCGCCTAACGCCACCGCGGCCGCCATTGTCTGCGACCGGGCCAACTGGCAGGAAACGGACTCGCTGCGCCTGCGGCGCCTCGCCGACGGGCAGTGGGAGGGACGTTTCGCGGCGGACTCATTCGGCCACGGCTCGTTGTACCGGCTGCGCCTGCATTGGGATGGTGGGCAGGGGGATCGCATCCCGGCCTATGCGCGGCGGGTTGTGCAAGACCCGCATACCGGCATTTTCAACGCCCAGGTATGGGAGCCCGAGAGTCCGTATGCCTGGCGGCAGGCGTCGCCGCCAGCACCCGCCGCGATGCTGATCTACGAGAGCCATGTCGGCATGGCTCTGGAGGACGCCCGCGTCGGCACCTACCACGAGTTCCAGACGCAGGTGCTGCCCCGCATCCGCGCCGCCGGCTACAACACCATCCAGTTGATGGCGGTACTCGAACACCCGTACTACGGCTCGTTCGGATACCACGTCTCGAGCTACTTTGCCGCCTCGAGCCGTTTCGGTACGCCGGATGAACTGAAAGGCCTGATCGATGCGGCACACGGGCTGGGGTTGCGAGTGATCGTCGACTTGGTGCATAGCCACACGGTGCGCAATGAGACCGAGGGGCTGGCCCGGTTTGACGGCACCGCGACGCAGTATTTCCACGCCGGTCCGCGCGGCGAGCACGCGGCCTGGGGGTCGTGCTGTTTCGACTATGCCAAGCCCGAGGTTCTGCACTTTCTGCTGTCCAACTGCCGCTTCTGGCTTGATGAGTTCCGGGTTGACGGGTTCCGCTTTGACGGAGTGACCAGCATGCTGTACCTCCATCATGGGCTGGGACGGTCGTTCAGCAACTACGCCGAGTACTTCGGCGACCAGGTGGATGAGGACGCGCTGGCGTACCTGACCCTGGCCAACGAGGTCATCCATTGCGTGCGGCCGGACGCTACGACGATCGCCGAAGATGTCAGTGGCATGCCGGGGTTGGCGGTCCCGCGGAGTGACGGGGGATTGGGTTTCGACTACCGCTTGGCGATGGGAGTCACCGACCTGTGGTTCCGCCTGCTCGACCAGCCCGACGAGGCCTGGTCCCTGGCGCAGATGTGGCACGAGTTGACGAACCAGCGTCGGGATGAGCGCACGATCAGCTATGCCGAATGCCACGACCAGGCCATCGTCGGCGGTCAGACCCTCATCTTCCGCCTGATCCGGGAGGGCATGTACGATGCGATGCACCGCGGCAGCCCGAGCCTGACCGTGGACCGCGGCATGGCGCTGCACAAGATCATCCGGCTGGCGACCGCGGCTACGGCCGGGCATGGGTACCTGAACTTCATGGGCAACGAGTTCGGTCACCCCGAGTGGATCGACTTTCCGCGGGAAGGCAACCAGTGGTCTCTGCGGCACGCGCGCCGGCAGTGGTCTCTGCGCGATGACGGGCGGCTCCGCTACGGTTGCCTGGCGGCGTTCGATGCGGCCCTGCTCGCCTTTCTCGAGGAGACTGGCCTGATCTGGCGGGCCCGGCCGCAGGCGCTTTACAGCAGCGAGGCAGACCGCATCCTGGCCTTTGAACGCGCGGGGTGTTACTTCTTCCTGAACCTACATCCGACGCAGTCTTATTCGGACTACGAAGTGGAAGTACTGCCGGGCGCCTATACGCAGGTACTGGATACCGACCAGCCTGAGTTTGGCGGGTTTGCGCGGCTTCGGGCGGGGCAGGTCTACACGACCGTAACCCACCGTGCGGGCGGGGTACGGCACGAGCGCTTGAGGCTGTATCTGCCGACGCGCACCGCGCTGGTGCTAAGGCGTGAGCCCCCGCTCGCCTTTGCCCCCTAGACGCGAAGACAACAAAGGCTCTGGCAGAATCCCGCAAGCTCCGAGGCGCTTTCAGAACCCTCGGCTTGTCGGCGTCTCGCCCTCCAGTTGGAAGGCGCCGAGGCGGCGGCATAACCGTGGAGGGCGAGGCGGCCTCGCAAGCCGTTTTGGGGTTCTGCCAGAGCCTCTCCCGCAAGGATTGCGCCGGTCTCGGGGTTCTGCCCGAGCCTCAGGCGGAAGCCGGCGCCTGCTTGGCCAGGTCGTGCCAGCCCTGCAACAGCAGGTCAAACACGTCCTGAATCTGCTCCACCTCGAGGCAACTGAAGGCGATGCGCAGATCGGTGTCGTTGTTGGCGATCGTGCCCACGCCATACTCCTTCAGCAGATGCAGACGCAGGGTCTCGGCATTGACCCGTTTGAGGCGGATGCACATGAAGTAGCCGCTATTGAAAGGATACGCGGTCCAGGCTTCGGCATACTTCGGATCAGCCAGCACCTCCTTGACCCGCAGGGCCCGCGCCCGCATCAGCGCCACCTTCCCCGCGCGCTGGGCGTAGAAGTCTGGGCTGCGCAGGGCCTCGAGGACGATCTGCTGCGAGAGCTGGGAGCTGTTGCTGATGACGCTACGGATGCAGCCCGCCGCCTTCTTTTCAAGGGCCGCGTAGAGTGGGCTCTGGGACGGCGCTCCGGCAACGCCAAAGGTCAGGAAGCCCACCCGTAGGCCCCAGACGTAGACTTCCTTGGTGGCGGCGTCTGCCTTGATGGCTAGAAGCCGTGGGTGGGCCGCCGCCAGCTTGCTGAAGATCGACTGTTTCATAATGCGCTCGTCGAAGAAGAGGCCGTAGTAGGCGTCGTCGATGAGCACGACGACATCGGTGCCGCCCGCGGCAGCGTCGGTCAGGGCCGCCGCCAGGGCCTGTCCCTCGGCCTCGGTGGCGGAGTAACCGGTCGGATTATTGGGGAAGTTCAGCAGCACCGCCACCTTCTTCTTCTCGGCACAGGCTGCCGTGAGCGCCTGGCGAAAGGCGTCAAGGTCCAGGCCGCCGTCCCGCAGCCCGTTGTACTGGCGAATCTGCACCTGACGCCGCAACGCGAAGATGAGGTTGTAGTTTTCCCACAT
Source organism: uncultured Victivallales bacterium (assembly GCA_903933565.1). GTDB lineage: Bacteria > Verrucomicrobiota > Lentisphaeria > Oligosphaerales > JAFGRS01 > CAILUI01. Next base: position 11,124 of record CAIZKT010000388.1, read on the forward strand.
CATGTCGGGAAGGAGCAGGATGTCGTCGGCCTCCATGAAGAGGTCGGCGACCACGCTCAGGCCATGCGTCAGCCCGGTGGTCACCACCGGCACGCTCATGCCCACGCCCTTCAGATCGGGATTGTCGACCAGGAGCTTCTTGGTCCATTCGTCCCGCAGGGGCTGCAACCCTGGCGAGGGGGCGTAGAGCAGAGCGTTGTTGGCTGACACGTCCCCGATGTGCGCCATGACGCTGGGCAGGTTCATCGCCACGCCGTCTTCCATGGCGGTGCCGATGGTGGCGTTGTAGCGCTTTGCCAGTTGCTTGGCCTCGGCAGACTGGGTCAGGATACCCTTGGGGAAGTACAGTTCGCGACCCAGGGACGACAGCATCTCCAGGACATGCGGGTTGACCGCGGCAATGGCGCTATTGAGGTCCTGTGCAAGTGGGTTCATTGGCGGTACGTCCTTTCCCTCGGTGGTGGTCCGTCGCGTTGGAGAACCCAGAAATATAGGCGACCAGACATGGCCATGCAACGGCATCTGGAGCGGTGGGGCGTAGGTCAGTTCCGTAGGAGTTCTCGTTTCGATCGTCTCCGCGTCCGACGAGCAGAACGGGTCCCTTGACTCTTGGGGGAGACTTCCGGCGGGACGTGTCGCGAAGGCCAGACGCCGCGGAGCGCTGAAAGCGCGGCCATTCCTGAGCCCAGGGCACCGCCCTGGGACTGGAATCCAAAACGAGATTGAGCCCTGCCGGGGCGGCATACCGACAGTCCATGGGCACCGCGCGGCCAGCTATGGCGCCCCTGTGCCCG
>CAIZKT010000389.1:0-20062 GCA_903933565.1 uncultured Victivallales bacterium
GCCCCTACAGGGCTCAAACCCATAACCGTCCGATTCCCAGGGCGTTGCCCTGGGCTGGTATTGCGGCGCGCCTTCAGCGCTCCAGACAGACTTCCTTATTGCACGGGTCGAAAAGAGACAGCCCTGCCCGCCCGCTCCAGGCAGGGGTCGGCACTGGCCACGGCGTCAGGTCACCCGCCGGCGGCCACCTTGGCCACCATCTCCGCCACTTTGGCCACCGTCATCATCGAGAACACCATGATGAACAGCGCCACGGTCTCGATGATGCCCAAGGCGATCATGTAGTTGGTGAAACCCTTGCCGGTCTCGGACAAGGCATCGGCCGCTCCCGCCGCGGCCCGGCCCTGCATCCAGGCGGACACGCCGTTGGCGATGCCGCCGACCACTCCCACCATCAGCAGGGCCGGATAGAGGGCCCCGACCTTGAGCGCGGCGGCGTTGATGGAGCCCATCAGGATCAGCCCATAGAAGGTCTGCGTGAGCGGTGCGCCCATGAAGGCCAAAAGGAGAAAGGGCGCCGTCTTGTTCTGCGCATAGCACTTCTTCCAGGCGCCGATCGACGACATGGCCGCCGCGCCCGCCCCCATGGCCGAACCCATGGCCGAGAACGTCAAGCACGCGAACCCACCGGCAATCCCCAGCGCGGTGGCAATCTCAGGAGTCGCAACCATAGTCGGCTTCCTTCCTTTTTCTGTCGCTCGCCTATCCCGCGCGAAGCGCTAGTGGGCGGTTGTCGTCTTGACTGGCGGCCGCGCCCAGCCCGGCCGTATACTTCACTCGCCGGCCAGCGCTTTTCGCCGTTTCAGGGGGCGGTAAGCGGAGCCAGAGAACTCCAGGCCGACGTGCCCGGCAAACTCCAGCACGTTAAGCCGTACGCCGTGAACCAGCACGCCCATCGACCCCAGCAGCAGGTTGAAGGCGTGTCCGAGCACCAGCACCAGCGCCGCCAGCAGAGAGCCCAGCCACGGCGGCAGGCCCCCGTGCATGGCCCCTGCCATCTCGTTCATGCTCTCGGCCACCTTGACCCCGGCCGCCCCCACCGCGAACAGGCGTACGTACGACACCACGTCCACGAAGCTGTTAGCCAGGTTGAGCGCGATCTTGCCCAGCCCCAGGCCCACGGCCTTGAAGGGGTTGAGCGAGGGTTCCGTGAACAGCAACACCCCGAGCAGTCCGCTGCCATAGAGCCATGGCATGGCGGGATGCGCCGACGCCCCGAGTACCATCGTTCCAGCCAGGAAGTAGTTGCCCCAGAGGATTGGGATCCAGGCCAGGCTGCCGACCGCCTTGAGCCAGGGTCGCGTCACGGCGGCGTTCCAAAGATGGGCCACGGTCAGGTGCAGAGAACCGATCAGAAAGCACAGGTGCTGCAGGTTGCGCACCTCGGCGAAGTAGGAGACCGACGGGATCGCCCGCAACGGGCTATCGTCGGACAACCGGATGGCGAAGTAGGTGCCCGTGAGCACGCCCCAAACGATCGTGGCGACCGCCAGCACCCCGAACAGCCAGAAGGGCGCGGCCGGCGCCCGCCGGTACTTCCAGCGCAGGCCGAGGGTCAGGGCCAACAGCACCAGGCCGTAGCCCGCGTCCCCGATCAGCATGGCAAAAAAGACGGAGAAGAACAGCAGGAAGCAGGCGCTGATGTCGACTTCACGATAGCCCGGCAGGATGCCCAAGGCATTGAACACGGTGCGGATCGGCTCGACCCAGGGCGCCATCCAGAGCTTGGTGGGAACGTTGCCATCGTCGGCTGCGGGGTCCGCGGCGCGCACGGCCCAGCCGTGCAGGCGGGCCGCGGCCAGCAGTCCCTGCAGGTCGCGCGCCGGGAGATAGCCCTCGAGGTAGGTGAGCTGCTCGGCCCGCCCCATGCCGTCGCGAGCCCGGGCGAAGGCCATCTGTTCGTCCAGGTCCGCCGCCTCCCGCCGCAGAGTGGGCACCGCAGCCACAAACTGGTTCAGCTCCGCGTTGAGCCGGCCCAGCGCCTGATCGGTCTCCCGCCTGTCGGCCTCAATCTCGGCCGCGTCCGTACACTCAGGCAGCGCGCTCTCAGTGACTGGCAGCGCCACGCCAACCGCGGCGACCACGACCAGATAGACGGTCTTGCCTTCCCGCGACAGCTCCTGTACCACCGTCCCGGTCGGCCAGTCCGGCCTGGCATCCGCGGCGACGGCCGTCAGCAGCACCTGCAAGCCCGCGGCGCGGCAGGCGTCAAGGCTCTGCCGCGAGAAGCTACCCCAGGGCTCGAGGGCCTGGGCCGCACGCAGCAGCTTCTGCCGCCGGTCCTCCAGCACGCTCTGTTCCGCCTGCAGAGCCAACCCGCGCTCAACCACGGTCGCCGGGTCGGTCACGGGTGACGTGGCGGCCGCCCTCGGCGCCGGCGGCCGGGAGCCCAGCAGGGTCAGCACCCGTTCCAGACTCTCCCGCCGCCGGAGAAGCTGGTCCAGCTTCTCCGAGGTCGGCGGCAAGCTGGGGACGACGTGGACAGTGCCCACCTCCCGCAGCGCCTCGACGGCGGACTCGCGCTCTTCGGCGAGGCACACCACCGTCACTCTTTTCATCCGTTCAACCAAAGCTCGATCTCCGTTCGCTCAGCCCCGGCAACGCAGCGGACGCCACGGGGGTCAGGTCTTCAGGCTGTGGACCGTCAGGTGTTGTCTCTGGGAATCCTGCCTCTGCGGAGTCGAGGCCGACTCAGGCGGCGGCTGCCCCGTTGCGAGCCTCGCGGTTCTGACACTTCGCTTTGGCGATCTTGGCACGACCCACGGCGTTGGTCTGCTGGTCGCCCAGGTAAATCTGGATGCGCCGGATGTTCTCCCGCGCCTCGGGAATCTTCACCTTCTCAAACAGGTTTACCCGCTGTGCCACCACGCGCAGTTCCTGCTCGATGAGCTGCAACTGCTCCTCGGCCAGGCGGCGCCGCAGCCGCAGTTCAACGTGCTGCCGCACCACCTGTGCCGCATCATCGACCCACGGCGGCGTCCCGAACAGATCCGGCGTCGCCGGTTCGAAGCTCAGGCTCTCGAACACCGGAGCCTCGATGCCGGCCACGTTGCGGGTTCCCACGCGCCACTCACGTACCTGCCACAGCGAGTCCAGCGCCCCGCTGGCCGACTCATCGAGCACGGCCACCCAGCGCGCCAGCGTCTCCCGTAAGGACTGCTCCGCGGCCTCCGCCTGCGCCAGCACCTCCCGCACGTGCCGCACCTCGAGCTGCAGTTGCTGCTTCTTCAACTGCAACGTCGGCAGGTAGCGTTGGTAGCGCTTCAGCGCGTCCCGCTGTTGCTTCAACTCGTTCTTGGTGAGCTTGATCTTGGCCATGGCCAGGGTCCCATCAGGCCGACGTCGGCCAGAACTCCGCGGTCAACGTCGTCTTCATCCCTACTTCGCCGGCGTCGAAACACTCCGCCAGGGTCTGCCAGCCCAAGTCCAGGGCCTCTTCCAGGGGCACATTCACGCTGAGATCCATCATACGAATCTCGAATAGCCCCCCGTACTTCAGCAGTTTTTTATCCCAGGCGCTCATGCGGAAGCCCATGGACTGCTTTTCCCGCGACTCGCGGTACTCGGCGTAGAGCCGGATCATGGTGTCCATCAGGGCCCGGTGATCCGCCCGTGTCTCGCCGTTCACCCATTGCTTCAGACGGCTGAGTGAACCAAATGGCTCGAGGCGACCGCCGACCAGGTAGAACTGCCCTTCGGTGATGTAGCCGGTGTTGTCAGGCACCGGGTGGGTGACGTCGTCGCCCGGCATGGTGGTCACCGCCAGGATGGTGATGGAGCCCGCGGTCTCGAAGTCGACCGCCTTCTCATAGCGTGCCGCGAGCTGGCTGTAGAGGTCGCCGGGGTAACCGCGGTTCGACGGGATCTGCTCCATGGTGATGGCGATCTCTTTCAGCGCGTCGGCGAAGTTGGTCATGTCGGTCAGCAGCACCAGCACGCGCTTGCCGCGGATGGCGAAGTGCTCGGCTACCGCCAGGCTGAGGTCCGGCACCAGGAGGCACTCGACGATGGGGTCGCTGGCGGTATGCACGAACAGCACCGAACGCGCCAAGGCGCCATGCTCATCCAAAAGGTTGCGGAAGAACAGGTAGTCGTCGTACTTTAGACCCATGCCCCCCAGTACGATTACATCCACCTCCGCCTGCATGGCGATGCGGGCCAACAGCGCGTTGTACGGTTCGCCCGCCACCGAGAAGATGGGCAGCTTTTGACTCTCAACCAGGGTGTTGAAGACGTCGATCATGGGCAGGCCGGTGCGGATCATGTTGCGGGGGATGATGCGGTTGGCAGGGTTCACCGACGGCCCGCCAATCGCGATCAGGTTGTCGTGCAGTTCCGGACCGTTATCCCGCGGACTACCATTGCCCGTGAAGATGCGCCCCAGCAGGTTGTCCGACGCCGAAACCCGCATCGGATGCCCCAGAAAGCGCACCTCGCTCTGCGTCGAGATGCCGCGGATGCCAGCGAAAACCTGCAACGATACCCGGCGCTGGTCCAGGCGAATCACCTGCGCCAGCGAGACGCTGCGCTCACTGCGCACCTCCGCCAGCTCGCCATAGGCAACGCCCTCGGCTTCCACGGTGATGACGTTGCCGGCGATCTGCAGGATGCGGTTGTAGAGCTTTCTCATGGGACCTGTCCCTGACGCATGCTTAGCCTCGCTGCCGTGGTCACGCCTTGGCCGCGGTCGCCGCGAGCAGCGTGTCGATCGCCTGCTCCCCGCCGCGAAACTCGTCCGAGCCCCACGGCGCGTAGTTCCAGTCGACAAAGTGCTGCCGGAGCTTGTGGAAACAGGCTCGCGCCGCCGCCTTGTCGGCAAAGGCGAAGGCCGTGTCGAGCAACTGCACCACCTTGCCGAACACGTGCCGCTGCCGTTCTGCGCTGCTGGCGCCATCGGTCCGGTCAAAGGTGTTCTGCTGCAGGTAGACGCTGTCGAGGAATTCGCTCTTGAGGTAGACCACGAAATCGCTGGTAAGCGTGCCTTCCTCACCCACCACCTTCATCATCTGCGCTACCTCATTGCCCTGCTTCAACAGCCGCCGCGCCCGCGCTACCGGCGCCGCCTCCACCACGCTGCCGTACTTGCTCCAGCTCTCCAGCGGGTGAATGGCCGGGTAACGCCGCGCGTTGGCGCGGTCGCGCGACAGCCCCAGAAAACAGCCCACCACCTTGAGCGTCGCCTGCGTCACCGGCTCTTAGAAGTTGCCGCCTGCCGGACTGACCGCGCCGCCGATGGTGATGGAGCCGTAAGAGCCGTCATGGAGTTCGACCAGGCCAGCCCGCTCGTAGAATCCCGCCACCAAAGACTCGAGATAGGCCGGAAAGGCCTCCTCGCCGGGGATTTCCTCCAGCCGCCCGGACATCTCGCGCAACGCCTGCGCCCACCGCGAGGTCGAGTCCGCCAGCAGCAGACAGTTCAGCCCCATCTGCCGGTAGTACTCCGCCAGCGTCACCGAGGTGTAGATGGACGCCTCGCGCGCCGCCACCGGCATCGAACTGGTGTTGCAGATGATGATGGTACGGTCGATCAGGTTGCGGCCGGTACGCGGGTCTTCCAGGTGCGGAAACTCGCGCAGCAGCTCCACCACCTCGCCGGCCCGCTCGCCACAGGCAGCCACGATCACCACGTCGACCTGTGAGTGCTGACTGAGCGCGTGCTGCAACACGGTCTTGCCGGCGCCGAATGGCCCCGGCGTGCAGAAGGTGCCCCCTTTGGCCACCGGAAAGAAGGTGTCGATGATGCGCTGCTGGGTCACCAGCGGCTCGGTGGGCAATACCTTGGTGCGGTAGCTGCTGATGGGAATCTTCACCGGCCACGACTGCACCATGGTCACCAGCCGTTCCTCGTTCTCGCAACTCACCTTGGCCACGGTGTCCTTGATCGTCAGCGCGCCCGCCGGCGCCACCCAGGTCACCCGCCAGCTGCCCGTCCAGGCAAAGGGCAGCATGATACGGTGCTCAAACAGCCCTTCGGGGACCGTTCCCAAGGTCTCGCCGGAACGAACTCCCGCACCTAGCGCCGCCGTCGGCGTCCAGGCCCAGGCACGCTCCGTGTCCAGCGGGTAGAGGTAGAGGCCGCGTTGCAGAAAATGACCCGCCTGCCGGGCCAGGTTCGGCAGCGGATTCTGCAACCCGTCGAAGACCTGCGTCAGCAGCCCCGGCCCCAACTCGACACTGAGCAACTCGCCGCTGAACTCGACCGCATCGCCCACCACGATGCCCTCAGTGCTCTCAAATACCTGCAGGTCGGCCTCGCGGCCCCGTACCCGGATCACCTCGGCCTTCAGCCGCGCGGCGCCGCTGCACACGTAGGCCACTTCGTTCTGTATGACGCGGGTGTCAAAAGCCACGCTAACCATGTTGCCGTTGACCCCGGCCACCCTGCCACGAGGCGCGTTTTCGCTCATAGGTCTCGCACTCTCTGTCACGTCGCGCTGCTCACACCGCTCGCGAAGCGCTGCGCCGCAGCTTGCTCCACGGCCACGTCCAACAGCCGCTCATACATCTGCCTGCCGGCCAGCTCCGACCGGCCTGTCCACTTGCAGGCCAACCTCAGGCGCAGCGCGTAGAGCACCAGCGCCCCCAGGTCGAACGCATGCTCGACCGCCAGGTCCTCCAGCCGCTGCCAGCGCAGCCGGTCCAGTTCGCGCTCGCGACTCAGCGGATCCGGGTCGCTCATAATCTCCTCAAGCCGCCCGCGGTCGCTCGGGAATACATCGTCCTCTGGGCGGAGGAACTCGCCGCCGTCCACGCCCAGGCGAGCGGCACGCCAATGCGCCAGGCAGTTGCGTGCATAGGTCTCCCACACCTGCCAGCGGCGTTCGACCTCGCAGCAAGGCTGGCCGTCGGGATCGAGGGAGAGGCGCGCCAATGCCGCTGCCTCCGCCTCGGGAAGTTGCCCCTGACAGAAGTCGTCAAACGCCGCCAGGCTCAGCGGCGCCGGTTCCCCGAAGCGCACCATCGGCAGAGCGCTGACCTGGTAGTAGAATTGAGTCGCCATGAAGGGTGCCGCGAGCCGCGTTCCTTGCCGCCTTACGCCGCATCACCGGCCACGATGGCCACCAGCTTCGGACCCAGGAACCCCGAGATCGCCGCGGCCAGGGCTTCGTCGCTGAAATCGTAAACCACATCCGAGCCCGAGAGCCGCAGCCGGAAACCTGCCTTCACCGACGGCACCGGACTCAGGTCCACCCGCGCCCGCAGGTCTGCGGCCAAAGCCTCTCCGAGCGCTCGCCGGAGGGCTTCAACCTGGGCGGGGTTCAGAAGCACCTCAAGCCGCTGCTCCCGGCCGCCTGACGCCGCGAAATGGCGCGCCAGGTCCGCCAGAATCGCCGCCATGGCCGGAGCGTCCAAGGCGTTGCCCGCCGTGCTCTTCGCCACCTCCGCCAGGCGCTTCTGAAGCTCGCTCCGCAGACTCAACAGCACATCGCGGGCTGCCTGCCGGAGCGATTGTTCGCCCTTTTCGCACAACAGGGCCGCCTCGCGCCGACCTTCCTCGACCAGCTTCGCCGCGGTCGTCGTCGCTTCCGCGATGATGCGATTCGCCTCGACCGACGCCTTCTCCACCATCGCCAGGCGCTCCGCTTCCGCCTTCTTCAGGCCCTCTTCGGTGATCCGATTTAGCAGTGCCTGGAGTTCGTCCGCCATGATGCCCTCGCCCTTGCTTGAACCGGCCACCGCACCGACAGAGTCCGCGTGCAGGAATTGAGACCCGCTAGCATCGTCTCTCATGAACCGTTCGCAACCCGGCGGGCAGTGCTTTCGCGGCGCATCCGGGCGGCGGTGAACCGCTCCCCGGCGGCGGCCGGGACCGGCCCAGGTGCTGGAGGGCAGAAGCTGTCCTGCTGGGTCCGTGGATGTTCACCGTCCCACGAGGTAGGCTACCCCGTGTACGGCAAGCCAGAACCCGGCGCTTGCGGCCATGAACTTTGCCGCATAGTCACGCCACGTCGCCGTGTCTGGCGCCGTGCCGCCGAGACACCGGACTTCGAGGTATCGAGCCGTCGGCGCCAGAAGCGTCGCCGCCCCGTAGAGGAGGTCAAGCCCTTGCAGCCCCGCCTTGCCACTCGCAATGATCCCCATGGCGGTCAAGCAGAGGGCGCCAGGGCAGGCGAAATACCAGACGAGACTGGTGAGCAGGACGGCGAAGGAGTCGTGGGCGGGGGTTGACTGCTTCGGGAATTCGGCCGTCTTCACGGCGCACCTCCGGTACATCTGGCGGGAGCGGCGACCTGCGTCGCCGCTCCTGCTATTGACCGGATGGCGGCCCGACCACCCGAAGCGAACCTGTGAACTCTTCTGAGTCCACACCCTTTGCTTGGGCCACGGCAGGCGGTATAACCTACCCGCCACCGCAGCACCACACCCAGTATACTCCTCGGCACCGACGCCGACAAGTCCGTCGCGACTTCGCCCTGCCGGTTGACGGCGGCGGCTTAGCGGGCGATGGTGACCGGCGCTGGCCGTGTGCCTGGTTGAGGCGTTGCTTGCAGCAGGGGAAAAAGCCATGACCGCACCCTCGTTCGAAGCGTTGGCCGCGGGGCTTGGACTGCCGCCGACAGCCGCGGCCTGGGCGGCGGGTTGGGAGGCGTCCCAGGCGTGCTATCCTGCTCCCTGCCCCGGCTTCCTGACCACCCCCGAAATGCAGGCCATCTGCCAGCGCCTCAAGCTCTCGGCAGAACTCCGCGAGGTCGTGCTTGGAACCTTGCCGGAGCTGACCTCGGACCCACGGCTCTGCCGCCTGCTGTGGCACCTTTATCGGCGCCTGTTTGTCGAGCCAGGGATGCTGAAAGACGACCTGGCCGCCTGGCCGGCAATGCCGCTGACCACCCTGCCGCACGCGGAGCTGTTCCCCGCCTACGCCTACCTGGCCGGCGTGCCCGAGGTCGAGGCCCGTTACCGCGCCCGGGGCATCCCGCCAGAGGTCCTCACCGACACTCTGTCCGACCTCGAACTGTGGATTCGCGAGCATCGCGCCAAGACCGGCCGTTGGGGACTCAGTAACCTCCGTTGGCTGACGAACCACTTCTCCTGTAACCTCTTCCGTCTCAGCCGACTGCAATTCCAGTTCGGCGTCTCGCGCTATCCTTACCACGCATGGCGGCAATCGGGGAGAGGCCGGGTGCGGCTGCTGGCGGACTCAGCGCTGCGCTTCAGTGCCGATGGGCTCAGCGCGGGCTCGGCGCCCGAGTTGCCGCTGACCGCGCCGTACCGCCTCGAAGCCGGAGCGGTGCAGGGCTTGCCGGTTGACCCGCGCGGCTACGTCTTGCCCCAGCCCGTGGCGCTGCCGCTGACCGAGTGGACGCGTCTCCTGGAACCCGGTGATCCGGTCTTCAACCTGCACATCCCCGCGGGCAGCCCGATGGACGTCGCCGCCTGTGGCGAGGCCTTCAGGCAGGCGAACCTCTTCTTCCCGAAGTGTTTCCCCGAGTATCACTTCCACGCCTACGTCTGTGGCTCATGGCTGCTGGATCCGCAGTTCGACGGTGTGCTGCAGCCGGAGAGCAACATCGTGGGATTCCTACGCCAGGTGTACCTCTTCCCGCTCCCTGGAGCCACGGGGCGGCAGACCCTCGAACGGGTCTTCGGCACCCCTGAAGTCGATCTTGGCGCCGCCCCCCGCGACACCTCGCTGCGCCGGGCCATCCTCACCCACCTCGAGCGCGGTGGCGTCTGGCGAGCCGGGGGCTGTGCGCTGTTCCCCGAGGATGTGTCAGGCTGGGGCGGACAGGCCTACCGGCGCTAGCTCTGTCGGCAGGACGGAACCGGCAGCCCGCCACCCAAACCCTCGTTGTTGTGCCCGTGGTCAGCCCGATCGCCGCGGGCGGCTCCATCACGTCGGTGGCCGCCGCCCGCTGCGAGCAAAGACGGCCGCGCCGACGAGGGCCCAGAAGGCGATCACCAGGGACAGCAGCACGGGGATCGAGCCCGCCTTGCCCGCGGGCTGGGCCTGGAAGGCACTCAGGAACGCCGCGGTGATCTTGTCGCGGGTGCCGACGCCGCCGGGGGTCAGCGGAATCGCCGCCACCGCGTTGGACACCGAGGTGGTGATGACGTAGTGACGCACCCCCAGGGCCTTCTCCCCGACCGCCTTGCCCAAGGCGTACAAGCCCAGCCCCAGCAGTCCATGCACGACCACGGACAGCAGAACCGCCTTGACGATGACGCGACGGCTGTGGCGGTAGAGCTCGAGGGCGGCGACCAGGCGGCTGATCAGGGCGCAGAGCGCCGCGGGCAACATCCTCGTTCCCAGCCCCACCAGCCAGGCGATCCCAGGCTGACGCACCAGCGCCGCACGAAACTCCACCAGCAGCACGCCGACAACCCCGCCAAGGCTGGCCAGAGCCACGGTCGCGGCGGCCACTTGCAAGGGCCGGTAGCGGGCCTCCAGACCGGCCAGCAACGGCAGGGCGCACAGGATCGAGATGCTGGCCACGATGAACAGCCCCAAAATCCCGATGATGCGGTCCACCAGGATGGTCAGGATGCTCTCGGCCTTGCGCTCCCCGGCCCGGGCCGTGATGTAGCCCATCTTGATCAGATCGCCGCTGACCGCGCCCGGAATGGCCAGGTTGAAGAAGACGCCGATCAGGGTCAGTCGCGCCAGAGCCCAGAGCGGTACCTCGATGCCCTGTACGGCCAGCAGCAGCCGCCAGCGTACCACCGTAATCAGGATCACGAGGCCGTACAGAAGGACCCCCACCACCAGGAGCAGCGGGTTCGCCGAGGCCAGGTCAGACCAGAGATCGGCGCCACTGCTGCGCAGGGTCAGCACCAGCAGAAACCCAGCCAGCAGCAGCCCCGCCGCAGCTCCCGGACGCAAGCCCAGCACGGCCGCCGTCAGCAGCGCCCAGGAGGCGCCAAAGCAGACCATCGCCGCCGGCGTCCACGCCCGCACCGCCTCCCACGCCGCCGTCGGCGAGGCCAGGCTGCCAAAGAGGCGGGCGAACTCGCCATGCACCAGTCCGGCGAAGACCGCGGCCGGTCCGGCCCCGCCGCCGAGGCCTATCGCCAGATTCAAGGCCGCATTGGCAAAGCAGAGCGCCACCAGCCCGCGGCCCAGCCACACGACGCCGACGGCCCACCCCCGGCGGCGTTTACCGCCGACTGGATCTATCGCGGTGCTGTCGGTCGGCTCAGGCATCCGGTCCCTTCGACGCGACTCAGCGCGCGTAGCCGTTCGGGTGTTTCAGGCGCCACTGCCAGGCCGATTCGACGATGGCGTGCAGGTCGTCGAAGCAGGGCTTCCAACCTAGCACCCGGCGTGCCGCAGCCGAGTCGCTGATCAGCCGGGGCGGGTCGCCGGGACGCCGTTCCGCCTCCACCACCTCGATGCCGCGGCCGGTCACGGCCCGCACCGTGTCGATGACCTCCCGCACACTGTGCCCGCTGCCGCTGCCCAGGTTGAAACTGCCGACCACCTCGCTCTCAAGCGCCAACAGGTGCGCCTGCGCCAGGTCCAGCACATGGATATAGTCGCGGATGCAGGTGCCGTCCGGCGTCGGATAGTCGCTGCCATAGACCTTGACGTGGGGGCGACGCCCCTCCGCCGCCTGCATAACGATCGGAATCAGGTGCGACTCGGGGTTGTGGGCCTCGCCAAAGCGCGCCGTGGCGCCGGCGGCGTTGAAGTAGCGCAGCGCCGTGTAACGCAGGCCGTGAATCTGCTCATACCAGCCCAGAATCCGCTCAAAGATCAGCTTCGACTCGCCGTAGGCATTCACCGGCTTGGTCGACTCGGACTCGGGGATCGGAATCGTCTGCGGCATGCCGTACACCGCTGCCGTACTCGAAAAGACGATCTTGCGCACCCGCTGCCGTACCGCCGCCTCGAGCAGGTTCAGCCCACAGCAAACGTTGTTGCGGAAGTACGTCCCCGGGTCCGTCATCGACTCGCCCACCTCGATGAACGCGGCAAAGTGGATGACGCCCTCCGGGCGCTGCGCCGCCAGCGCGGCCTCGATCGCCGCCGCATCCTGAAGATGTCCCTGGATGAAGGTCGCCCGCGAGTCCACCGCCTCCCGGTATCCCTTGATCAGGGCATCGAAGACGACCACCTCATGCCCGTGGTCGAGCAGGTACTCCGTGCAGCAACTGCCAATGTACCCGGCCCCGCCTGCAACCAGTATCTTCATGGTCCCGTCCTGATCTCAGCGCGGCAGCAGCCTACCTTGGGCTGACGCCGACGCATGGGCGGGTAACATACAGGAGCGACGGCGGCTCGGCGAACCCCGCCAGTTCGGTACCAGGGCTGTTCCAAGAAACGACCGCCGTCGTCCCGCCGGCAGTGAAAGCGGCGTCGACGGGCCGCGTCCGCGGCCCTCTGCCGCACGCACAGCAAGAGACCCGCCGAACGGGCGCCAATCCCACGGCCGATGAACTATGAATGCGGCAGCCTGCTGACCGCCCGAATCATTGGTACTGTCGCCGGGGCAGGGCACTTCGGAACTCATACATGCAAGCGCATATACCGAAACGCCTCGCGTGAAGAAAGAGGCAAACAAGACGAAGAGAGTTGACAGGGAGTCCCCTGAGGTACTCCATATCGCGCCTCGGCCATGTGGAGTGCGCGTGGCAAGGTCGCCGACGGCGAGCGCGACACCGCTTTGGCTTGGCGCCTGTGCCATGACTGACGGAGTATTTTCTCGCGCAACCTGATACGGCAGACAGACCACGGGTTGTTGCGACGCACAGGCTGGTTTCTTGAAACCGCCCTGCTTCGGTACCAGGGCTTCAACCTAGACCGGCGCGCTGGCCGTTGCGGCGCGTTTCGCGACCGCGTCGGGGGTCATTCCGGGCCGACCGGAACGAGTCGGCCCGTTGGAGGGCGGCCCGGTCGCAGGCCGTGAGCCCGTCGAACCGGCGTGGCCGCCGCGGCGCTCGCACGGGAGCGCCCTCCAGGCGCCCGTCGTCCGCAGCCGCGGAGGTGGACGGAATCAGAGGCGTGCGGCGGAGCCGCCGACAGCGGCCTCGGTCCCCAAGCTGACGGCGCTTTCTTGAAACAGCCCTGGGGCGCGGCCGGATTAGAAAGCGCTTACACCATGCGTATAGTATGAGAGGCGCATTCGGAACCCTCGGCTCGCCAGCGTCTCGCCCTCCAGTTTGAAGGCGTCGAGGCGGCTGCAACCTGTGGAGGGCGAGCCTCGCGAGCCGTGAGGGGGTTCTGCAAGAGCCTCATGAGAGTACGCCAGGGGGGAGGCCACAACTTTGGCCCGGCCCCCCGGAGAGAGCTACTGCGGCAGGGATCAGGTCCCCCGACGATCTGGAGCAACCGGCAGACCCCTTCATCTGGAGCGCAGACGATGAACAAGAAGACCATCCGTGACGTGACCCTCAAGGGCAAGCGTGTGCTGATGCGGGTCGACTTTAATGTCCCCATCGAGAATGGCGTTATCACCGACGACACCCGCGTCCAGGCCTCCTTACCGACGCTCAAGTACTGCCTGGAGCAGGGCGCGGCCCTGGTCCTGATGAGCCACCTGGGACGGCCGAAAGGCAAGGGCTACGAGGCCGAGTTCAGCCTCAAACCGGTAGCCGACCACCTGGCCAAGACGCTGGGCCGCCCGGTCCAGTTTGCCTCGGATTGCCTGAAGGCTGAAGCGCAGGTCGCCGCACTCCAGCCGGGCGGCGTGCTCATGCTCGAGAACACGCGCTTCTACAAGGAAGAAGAAGGCAGCGTGAAGAAGGCCGACGACCTGAGCGACGAGGACTACGCCAAGAAGAAGGCGGAAATGAAGGAGAAGCAGAAGGCGATGGCGCAGAAGCTGGCCGCCTACGGCGAGGTCTACGTCAACGACGCTTTCGGCTCGGCCCATCGCGCCCATGCCTCCACCGCGGTCGTCTGTAAGTTCATGAAGCTGAACGTCGCCGGCCTCCTGATGGAAAAGGAGATCGACTACCTGGGCCGGGCGGTTGAGGCGCCGCCGAAGCCGTTCGTCGCCGTGATCGGCGGCGCCAAGGTCTCGGGCAAGCTCGAGGTGCTGCAGAACCTGATGAAGAAGGTCGACACCATCCTGATCGGCGGCGGCATGGCCTATACCTTCCTGAAGGCCCAAGGGCACGAGATCGGCAAGTCACTGGTCGAGAACGAGTTGTTGCAGACGGCCAAGGAGACCCTGGCGGCGGCGACCCAGGCCGGGGTGCGGATTCTACTGCCGGTCGACAACCTGATCGCTGACAAGTTCGACGCCAATGCCAATACCCGGGTGGTGGGCAACGAGATCCCCAGCGACTGGATGGCCCTCGATATTGGTCCCGAAACCCTCAAGCTCTATGCCGCTGAGATCGCCCGGGCCAAGACCGTGGTCTGGAACGGCCCCATGGGCTGCTTCGAGATGGAGAAGTTTGCGGCCGGGACGACCGGCGTGTGCAAGGCCATCGCTAACAGCGGCGCCGTCAGCATTATCGGCGGCGGGGACAGCGTGGCGGCCGTCAACCAGAGTGGCCTGGCCGACAAGATGACGCACATCTCGACCGGCGGCGGCGCCTCCCTGGAGTTCCTCGAGGGCAAGGCGCTTCCCGGAGTGGTGGCGTTGAACGACAAGTAAGCCGACCTCCCGATACTCGACATACCGTGTACGACACGCTATGGACCTAGGCAGCGCGCCGTGAGGGCGCCAATGTAGGAGTGTAGGTGATGGCAAGAACCAAGCTGATCGCTGGCAATTGGAAGATGAATAAGACCGTGGCCGAGGCCATGGGACTTGTGGCAGCGCTGAAGGCGCGGGCGGCCGCCATGAAGGGCGTGGACGTCGCCGTCTGCCCCCCTTTCACCACGCTCGCCGCGGTGGCCGCGGCCGTGGCGGGAACGCCGATCCGAGTCGGCGCCCAGAATGTGCATTGGGCGGAGTCGGGAGCCTATACAGGCGAAGTCTCGGCGGCCATGCTGCGCGAGATCCCGGTCACCTACGCCATCATCGGCCATAGCGAGCGCCGCCAGTATTTTGGCGAAACCGATGCCACCGTGAATCAGCGCCTCCTGGCCGCCCTGAAAGCGGGTCTGACGCCGATCGTCTGCGTCGGGGAACTCCTGGCGCAGCGCGAAGCCGACCAGACCCAGGCCGTCGTCACCGCCCAGATCGCCAAAGGGCTGGCTGGCCTGAGCGCGGTTCAACTGGCGGCAACCGTGATTGCCTACGAGCCGGTCTGGGCCATCGGCACCGGCAAGACCGCCTCCCCCGAGCAGGCGCAAGAGGTCCATGCCTTCCTGCGCGCCTTGCTGCGCCAAAGCCACGGCGCCGTGGCGGAAACGGTGCGGCTTCTCTACGGCGGCAGCATGAAGGCGAAGAATGCGGCAGAACTGCTCAGACAAGCCGATATCGACGGTGGACTGATCGGCGGCGCCAGCCTCGAGGCGGACGAGTTTGTGGGGATCATCACCAGCGCCTGAAGGTCGACGAGTGAGGAAGGCCGGAAAACTAGGCCCGCCAGGCCGGAAACCAGACTGGCGGAAACGGTAATCCGGAGCGGGAACCTGATGGCAACAGCAATGTCAAATGAGACGGCAAGCCACGAAGATCGTGAGCTGATTGAAAAGTTTAAGGGTGGCGCATCGTGGGCCTTTGATAAGCTGGTCGACAAGTACTCCGGACGGGCTTATCAGATTGCGTATGGGATCCTCGGCAACCGTCAGGATGCCGAAGAAGTGGCCCAGGACGTGTTCATCAGGATCCACCGGGCCCTGCCCAAGTTCCGTGGCGAATCCGAATTCACGACGTGGATGTACCGGATTGCCATGAACCTGGCTCGTAACAAGTACCGGTGGAACAAGAGCCGGGGTAGCCAGCGCAACTTGAGTATCGATGCGCCGTTGGATGGCACCGATGATCCCGACGCGAAACGACTGGATGTGATTGAGGGGCGCTTGTCGCCCGATGAAAAAGTGTCGTTGGACGAACTGGAGAAGCGCGCGCTCGAGGAATTGGACAACCTGCCGGAGCTGTACCGCCAGGCCCTGATGCTCCGCAACGTCGACGAACTCAGCTACGAGCAGATTTCGGATCTTCTGGGGTGCAAGTTGGGAACCATCAAGTCAAGAATAGCCCGAGCCCGCGACGAACTCAGGAAAAGACTTGGAGTATGAGTACTTTGCCCCGTCCCCTTGGTTGTCCCAGCCGTGATGACCTCAGCGCGGTTCTTGACGGTTGTGTTCCCGAAGAAGTTGCGGTTCACGTGGAGAATTGCGTTGCCTGTCAGCGCGATCTCGCTTTCCTGCATCGAATTGATCGTGCGGTACGCTCCCGGCTGGCGCCCCCCAAGGGCCTCGCCGACCGTATCCGCAAGCGTGTCGGCGAGGCCGCGGCTGTGGCGGCGCCCGAAGTGTCGCGCTGGTGGCTTTCGCCGGTCATGCGGCTGGCCGCCGCGGTGGTGATTACGGCCGCCGCCATCGCCGTTCTGGTTCGCCTGCTGGATCGCGGTGTCCTGTCCGGGCAGACGGTGGTCGAGAACGGGGCGGTTCCCGGTGGCCATCCCTCGGCCATCAAGCAAGTGTCGAGCGGGTTGGCCAAGAACTCAACGGAGGTCAGCAGCAGCAGCAGAGGCCCGCAGAGCCTTCCCCGCG
Organism: uncultured Victivallales bacterium; assembly: GCA_903933565.1. Taxonomy (GTDB): domain Bacteria; phylum Verrucomicrobiota; class Lentisphaeria; order Oligosphaerales; family JAFGRS01; genus CAILUI01. Next base: position 16,559 of record CAIZKT010000389.1, read on the forward strand.
TGGTCCGGCACGTCTGGACCGTCGTCGGCAACGCCGCCGGAGAACGTGACCGCCTGCAAGCCATGCTGCCCGCGGGAGCCTACGACGTGGACCTGGCCGACGGCAACACCGTGTTTACCGTCAGGTTGAAGGATCGGGATTTGCAGACGCTGGTCGACCGACTGGCGGCAGACAGCAAGTGGCAACTGGCATCGCCCGAACTGCCTCAGCCTCGGCAACCCGGCAGCGTCGCCATCTCGGGGCGCGACGTGCGCTACAGCCTGGTCCTCGTTGACAGCGGGACCGCAGGGCAGTAACCAGGTTTCCCGTCTCGACTCCGACCGCGGCGCACCGGCCCCTTTTGAACCCGGTGCGCCGTCGCTGTTTTCAGGCGCCGCAAACCGCAGCGCTCAGCCGCCTTAGCCCCGTACCTTACGGCGCAGAATGTTGACCTCGCGCTGGAACTCCGGGTTCACCGTCAGGCGTTCCTTGATCGACTGCTCGGCATGCAGGACCGTGGCGTGGTTACGGTGAAAATGCTCGCCGATGACGGGCGAGGAGTAGCTGGTCAGCTCGCGGCACAAGTACATGGCCACCTGCCGCGGCATCGCGATGTTCTGCGGTCTCCGGTTGCCCACCATGTCGGCCAGCCGGATGTCGTAGAACTCGGACACGGTGCGTTGAATGTGCTCCACCGTGACCAACGACGCGGGCTCTTCGTCCAGCAGGGGCCCCAGTACCTCTTCGGCCTTGGCCAAGTCCAGCTGCGTGCCGGTCACAGAGGCGTGGGATACCAGGCGAATCAGGGCGCCCTCAAGGCGCCGGATGTTACTGCGGATGCGGCTGGCCACCATGAACAAGATGTTATCAGCCAGCTTCAAGGCATGATCGTCCTGCTTGCGCCGCAGGATCGCGACTCGTGTCTCCAGGTCGGGAATCGCGATATCGGTGGCCAATCCCCACTCGAACCTTGACACCAGGCGCTTCTCCACGCCGCCAATCTCGTGCGGCGGCCGGTCGGAGGTCAGAACGATCTGTTTGTGCGCATGATAGAGCGCGTTGAAGGTGTGGAAGAACTCCTCCTGCAGCTTCTCCTTCCCGGCAAAGAAATGCACGTCATCGATCAGCAACAGGTCCACGCCCCGGTAGCGGGTACGGAACTCGGCCGTAGCGCCCGACCGAAGCGAATCGATGAATTCGTTGGAGAACTCCTCGCTGGAACGGTAGGCCACCTTGGCGTGCGGCCATTTCTTCAGGAGTTCCTGGGCCGTGGCCTGCAACAGATGCGTCTTGCCAAGCCCGGTAGAACTGTGGATGAACAGCGGGTTGTAGGCCGTACCGGGAGAAGCGGCCACCGCCACGCAGGCGGCATGGGCAAAACGGTTGTTCTCGCCGACGACGAAGGAGGAGAAGGAGAACCGCCGGTTCATGGCCGGCGTCTCGGCTTGCGTGGGGGAGGCGGCAGCCCGTTTGCGCCCGCGCGACGCGGGGACCGACGCAGGGACCGACGCGGGCGCCGACGCGGCGGCCGACGAAGGCTGTTCGAACGGGGCGTCGTGCCCCGTCTCGAACACCACGGTCAGGTCGCCGATGTCAGTCACATCGCGCAGACTCCGTTCGATCAGGTCGCGGTAGTTCGCGTTGAGCCAGTCACTGAACACCCCGCAGGACACCCCAAGCACCACGCGGGAGTCCTCTTGGCGCACGGGAACGATGCCTGCGATCCAGCGGTTGAACGTGTCTTCGTTCAACAGCTCTCTCAGGCGTTGGCGTGCCGTCTGCCAGACATCCGTAAGATTCATTGTCATATAGGTAACCAGGAGGCAATCAAGACGAAAAAAACCACCCTGCCGCTGAGCAGCGGCCTCTCTTTGCTGGGTTGGCCAGGATTACGGCAGCAAACGTAACGAATGCAGGCCCGGTTGGCAAGCCTTCATGGTGGGTTTTTGAAGGCCGTAAAGACGTTTCGTCATAAGTGCTTGGCGTTAGGTTTACTCTCGTCTCTATGGCTGCACTAACCTGTTTCTTGCCAATTTTATACATGACATAGTACGAACCTGTACGAGGCGTCTCCAGAGAGCGTGGCAGAGGGGGTCCGGAGCAGGGCTATCAGAGTGCGTTCTTGCGGCGCAGGCCCGCAAGGTACTCCTGCTCGATAATATCGGCCATGCGGCGCCAACAGAACTGCTGGCGAACCCGCTCGCGGCCGGCCGCGCCCAGGCGTTGCCGGGCAGCGCCGTCCTGGAGTAGTCCGATCACCGCGGTGGCAACCGCCTGTGTGTCACCTGGGGAGCAGATTCGGCCGGTGATCCCGTCGAGAATGACTTCGGGTGTGCCATCGAGGGCAAATCCCACCGCGGGCACGCCGGCCGCCAGGGCCTGCACCACGGTTCGCGGCAGACCTTCCCGCAGCGAGAGATGGACCAACACATCCATAAGGGCCGTATAGCGGCACACTTCCGCGGGCGGGACCAGCCCGGCAAAGACGAAGCGGTCCCCGAGCCCGAGTTCGGCAGCCCGCGCCGCGATCTGCGCCCGCAGGACGCCGTCGCCGACCAGCAGGAAATGGACCGCCGGTATCGCAGCTGCGATGCGCGGCGCCGCGTCAAGCAGGTACGAGTGTCCCTTCAACTCAAACAGGCGAGCGATCTTGCCGACCACCGGAACCCCGTCGGGTATGCCCAGGGAACGGCGCAGGGCCGGCTCGGGGCGCGCGTTCAGGAAGGACTCGATATTCATGCCGCTGTAGACCACCCGATAGAGCTCCGCGGGCGCTACCCGCGCCGCGACGCACTGATCGACCATGGCCTGGGCGACGGCCAGAATGCGGTCGCAATGGCGCGCCGCCCAGCGCTCCGCCAGAATGTAGGCCGCGTTGACCCAGCGCGACTGGTAGGGATGGAACGCCTGACCATGCACCGTATGCACCACCAAGGGCACCCCGGCATGCCGCGCCGCCACTCGCGCCAGGATCCCCGCTTTCGACGAATGCGTATGCACCACGTCAAAGCGTTCCCGCACAAACAGCCGCTTTAACTCCACATAAGCGCGCCAGTCCTGCAATGGCCGGACGGGGCGCACCAGCGAGGGAACCTCAATGACCTCCAGCCCGGGGACGCTCTCCGCGGCCAGGAGGGCGCCCTCGGGGCCTGGAGAAGGCCCGGTCACCAGCACGACGCGATGCCCACGCTCCACGTGCCCCCGGGCCGTGAGCAGGGTGTTCTCCTGGGCGCCACCTACGATCATGCGCGTGATGACGTGGCAAGTGCTCAGGGGACGTGTTCCCACGACAGTTCTCCGGGTGGCGCGCCAGGCGATGCAAGGGTCTCGGGTCTTGCCAAACATAAAGGCCGGCAGGGGTCCGCGCAACAGCCACGGAGAACACCCCAGGACGTAGGCGCGTAGGGGGCGCAAGTCAGCTCCGTAGGGGTTTGCTGGTATGAGAACCGCAGAATGTCGAATGACCAAAGACCCCTGACGAATGGCAGAATCCCCTGCCGGGGCACCGGAGTTCTCTGGCGGTCA
>CAIZKT010000390.1:0-2298 GCA_903933565.1 uncultured Victivallales bacterium
GGACTGTCGTTCGATATCAATTGCGCTTCTCGGGTAGGTGGATCACGGCTCGCCTGACTCAGGCTAACATGGCCTATAAGGTAGCACGACCCGCCCGAGTGTCAAAGTGGCATATTTTGGCATTATTTGGCAGTTTCTGTCGCTTTTACGACATCGCTTGGTAGGCGCTAGGGCCACTTGATGTGGAGTGATCGGCGGCTAGAGTCGCAGAGGCTGCCGTCCGCGGCGGGTGTAGTTGCCGCGGTCGGTTGGGAGGACTTCAAGGCATGAACCGTATACTCGTTGTCCTGCTTTCGGCCCTGGTTCTATGGGCTGTCGTGGCCGCGGCCGGACCGGTGAAGACCGCCCGGACTCTGGTGACCGACGCGGAGATCGCCGCCTGGCAAGCTGACCCGGACCTTCTCCCGTCGATCCTGAACGCGAATACGGCGGATTTCTGTGCTGCCGTCGGGCAGCGGCCTGCGGCGACGTGGGTTGAGAAGGACGACGAGTGGCTCTGGCGCCTGCTTCTGCCCACCACCATCAAGCGCACCCTCTGTGTGGGCGACGACTCCTTCAGCGCCGAGAAGCTCGGTTGTCCACGGCACGGTGGGCAGATCTACAGCGTCAACGCCTTCTACCCATGGATCGTGGACTGCGAGAAACTGCCCGGCAAACTCAGCTGCCCGACGGGCGGCGAGGCGTACCCCTCCAACGACTTCGCGGCGGGAGACCTGACCTCCGGCGACTACCCGGACGACGGCGACGGCTGGGTAAAGGATGGCAAGCGCTACCGCTTCATTGGTCTCTACGCCCACTATGCCTACAACACCGGCGTGGTCCCCGCTGTCCGCTCGCTCTCGCGGGCCTTCACCCTCACCGCCGATCCGCGCTACGCGCACAAGACGGGCGTGCTGCTGCTCAAGGTCGCCACGGAATATCCGAACAGTACTGACCGCAAGGACCGCACGTTCCAGCCGGGTTATGGCGAGTTCTCCGGCATGATCACCATGCACGTCTGGGAGGCCGCAGTGCTGGAGACCTTCGCCTACGCCTACGACGAGACCTTCGCGGCCATGCGTCAGGACGCGGAGCTGCTGCGCTTCGCCCATGGGAAGGTGCCCAAGATCGCGACAGCCGACGACTTGCAGGTCTACCTCGAGGAGCGGCTGTTCCGGCCCGGGGTCCAGGCGCTCTTCGACGCCAGACTGAAGCCCAACGCTGGCTGGGGTCAGGCCAGCATGGCGACCTTGGCACTCATGCTGAATGACTACAGCGACAAGCATCCGAACACGGCCGATGCCATGGAGTGGCTCTACCACCATCCCGACGGCAACCTCAGGTTCGTGGGTAACCAGTTCTACAAGGATGGGTCCAGCTACGAATCGAGCGGCTACAACGATTCCCGCGAGTCGTTCCTGCGGGTCGGGGAGCTGGTCAAGCGGATCAAGACGCTGGCGCCGAAGCCGTACGACGAGCAGCGTTACCCTGACGTACTGGGTAACGAGAAGGTCCAGCAGTTCCGCAACTACAGGGCCGTGATCTGGAGCGCGGTCGGTCGAAACTTCATTGCTATCGGCGACGGGGGTTCCGTGTCCGCGGTGCCGCTGGTCGCGCGCCAGCGACGTGAGCCCGTGCGGCAGAGCGAGTTTCTCGACGGCTACGGCCTGGCCGTACTGCGGGATCTGGCAGACGAGTGTAACGGGACGCTCTTCTACGGCGGCGTCCGCAGCCACGCCCACTACGACCCGCTATTCATCGGTCTGCATGCGTATGGGCGCGACCTGCTGCCGAACATCGGCTACCCGCAGTCGTTTGGCCTTGCTGCGCCCTGGGAGTACTCGCTGATTACACACATGACCGTGGCAGTCGACCGCGACGAGAAGCCGAGTTCAACGGTCATCGGCTCGCTGAACCTCTTCGACACCGGCGCGGTGGTGCAGGTCATGGAGGCCAGCAAGCGGCCTTACCGGAAGAACGAGCCGCGCGGCGAGGACGGCCCGGACGTGCGGGATTACCGGCGCTTGGTGGTGCAGGTCAATGGCGGCGCCGGGGCCGAGGAGGACAACTACCTGCTCGACATCTTCCGAGTCACGGGCGGTCGCGACCACTTGCAGTCGTGGCACGGCCCCTACACGCCTGATCCTGTCGTGATCGAGGGGCCGGTGGTGCTGACGGCGCAGAAAACCGGGACTTTGGCCGGGCCCAAGGTCGAGTACGGCAAACACTACAAAGACGCGGCCGGCAAGGACCGTTGGGATCCGTACTGTTACCTGAAGAATGTCGCCTTCGGGGCACTGTCGGAGGTGACGGCCATCA
>CAIZKT010000391.1:0-7721 GCA_903933565.1 uncultured Victivallales bacterium
CGTGAGGACGACAGAGGCGGCCTGGGCAGGAATGGCGGAACCTGATTGGCCCGCCAAGGGAGAACGTCAATACAAAGCTAAAAGTCGAGGGTTGACCCCGTTAACTGAGTCCGGGCGGCGCCCTCACGGCAGCCCCAGGAGGCGCCGTGCCGCGGGGCTGTCCGGGGGGGCGGCGAGCAGCTCGGCGAGGGCGCCGACGCAGAGCAGGCGTCCGGCGTCCATGATTCCGATCTGGGTGGCGACCGAGCGCGCCTCGTCCAGGCTATGGCAGACGTGCAGCGTGGTCACGGCAAAGCGCCGATGGACTTCTTTGAGGGTGGCGCAGACGTCTCGCCGGGTGGGCTCGTCCAGGGCGCTGACCGGCTCGTCGAGCAGGAGCAGGCGCGGGCGGGCACAGAGGGCCCGGGCCAGGGCCACTTTCTGGCGTTCGCCGCCGCTGAGTGTCGGGGTGCGGCGCTCCAGCAGTGGCTCCAGGTGTAGGGCCTCGACGATGTCGGCGGCTGCCGCCAGTGCCTGGGCCGGGCGCTGGCCGTGAGTCCAGGCGGAGAAGGTAATGTTCCGAGCCACGGACAGATGCGGGAACAAGGCCGAGGTCTGCGGCACGTAGCCGATGCCGCGCAGCCGGGGCGGCAGCGTGGTCACCTCGAGGTCGAAGAGCCGGAGGTGCCCCGCGTTCGGCCGGATCAGCCCACACAACGACTTGATCAGCAAGCTCTTGCCAGAGCCGGTTGCGCCCATCAGCACCAGGTATTCTCCCGCCTCCACCCGCAGATCGAGAGGTCCCAGGCGGAAGGCGCCGGCGGCGGCCGTGAGCTGACTCACCTCGAGGGCGCTCATGTCCATGATCTCCCCGGCGCCAGGACATGGACCGCCAGCAGGGCGGTTCCCGAGAGCCCCAGCATGAGCAGCGCCAGGGTGAGGGAGACCTCAATGTTGCCCACGCTCAACTCCAGCCAGATGCAGGTAGGCATGACCTGCACCCGCGGACCGGTCCCGATAAAGGCCATGATGGGACCGAAGACCCCGATGGCGCGCGCCCAAGCCATGACGCCGCCCGCCACCAGTCCGTTACGCGCCAGCGGCAAGGTGACGCCGCGAAAGGTGCGCCAGCGGTCGCCGCCCAGGACCATGGCCACGGCTTCGAGTTCGCGGTCCACTTCGTCAAAGGCGGCCTTGGCGGCGCGGATGCAGTAGGGCGCCGAGACCAGGAATTGGCAGAGCACGATGCCGAGGCCTGAGACCAAGGAGAGGTGAAGGCCCGTCAGCCCGCGTTTGAGGGCCATTCCGGCCCCGGTCCCAAAGAAGGCCAGCAGCGATACGCCGATCACCACCGGCGGCACGACAATGGGGACATCGACCAGCGTGTCCAACAGCGCCCGGCCAGGAAACCGGCAGCGGCTCAGGACGTAGCCCATGGGCAGGCTGAAGGCAACCGTCAGCAGCAGGCTGCACAGCGAGGTGGTGAGGCTCATCACGATGGCGCGACGGATGACCGGCCGGGCCAGGATGTGCCAGGCCTCCGCCGCCCGCATGCCGTGCGTCACCAGATACCAGGCGTCGGCCGCCACCAGCAGGAGCACCAGCAGCGCAAACAGCGCCGATACGGCAATGCAGAGGGACAGGAAGCGCTCCCGGCCGTCGGCGGCCGGAGAGAGGATCGAATCGACGGGCCTGGAAAAACGCAACCAGCTCACGGGCGACCTCCCTCCGGCGCCGTCGGCGGCCGCGCTTCCGCCGGGGTGTCGACGCAGTACCCCTTGCGCCGCAGGATGCTGCGCGCCAAAGGTTGGCGGCAGAACGTCATGAAGTCGCGGGCCAGGTTGGGGTCGCGGGCATCGGCCAGCAGTGCCAGGGCGACTCTTGAGATGGAAGTGGGGTCGAGGGGAATCGCCACCGTGTCGACCGTCGCTCCGAGGGCGGCGGCGGTGGCATCCCAGACGACGGCGGCATCCACATCGCGGAGCTTGACCCAGAGGCCCAGTTCGTTCACGGTCAGGCCCTCCTTGGCATTGAGCGTCCGCGCCTCAACCCCGGCCTTGGCCAACAAGGTAGCGGTCAGTCGGCCCACCTGGCAGGCCTCGGCGTTGCCCACCGCCACGCGCACATCCTGGCGGGCAAAGTCCCGCAGGGCAGCGATCTTCTTGGGATTGCCCTTGGCCACGATGATACAGGGACTCAGGGTGGCGATCTCGATGCAGTCGGCCACGCGCCCGCTGAGCCGTTGCAGTTCCTCGACGTAGAACCGATCGCCGGGCAGAAAGAGGTCCGCGGCGCCTTCCTGCCGGGCCCGGGTCAGGATGATGCCGCTGCCGGCATAGTCGGGTTCGACGGGGATCCCGGTTTCCTCGGTGAAGGCGGGAAGGAGTTCGTCCAGAGCGGGTTTCAAACCGACGCCGCAGAGGAGCCGCAGCGCCTGCCGGTCGGCGGGACGGCGTTCCCCACAACCCCCGGTAAGCAGGGCCAGCGCCAGGCAGACTGCGGCGAGGGTCCCGTGATTCGCCAAGCGGCTCTCCCGTTGCGTTCCCGAGGTCAAGGCCGGGGAATGGCCTGGCCGGCGGCGTACTCCTGGCGCAGGTGCTGCGCCTCGACGGTATAGCCCAGGCGCCGGAAGGCGGCCTGGCGTTCGCTCCCCGCGATGAACCGCGCCAGGGCCACGGCGCGGTCCTGATGTGCGGAACAGGCCAGGGTGGCAACCGTGACCCGGACCGGCATGAGGCGGTAGGCCTTGCCGGTGGCGCTGGTCACGGAGTCCACGTAGGGTTGTGGCAGGTAGGCCGTGATCGGGACCGCCTCCAAGGCGTCGGCGCGCAGCGCCACGACCGCATTCCAGACGATGGTCGCATCGGCATTCCCCATCTTGACCACGTTGGCCGCCTGCGAGCCACTGCGATGGGTGTTGATGATCTTGGTGCGGTTGAGTGCCGCGAAGTCGATGTCGGCCTTGCCGAAGAGGGTCGGCAGCAGGCGGCCCATGGTGGAGTACTCGTAGTCGGTCAGGAACAGCTCGAGCTCGGGGCGCGCCAGATCACGCAGGTCATGGATGCCCTTCGGATTGCCTTTGGGGACCGCGATGACGGGGGTCAGTTCGGCCACGGTCCAGCCGTCCACCCCGAGCTTGCGGTTCATCAGCATATCGAGAAAGGGGTCATGGCAGACATAGAGGTCGCCTTGCTTCTGCGTCTCGATCAGCGCCAGGAGTGAGCCCGAGTCACCCGTGTTCACCTCCACCACCTCGCCCGTGGCCTCGCGGTACTGCTTGACGAGTTCCTCGATGACGGGCAGCATGGTGCCCCCCACGTGGCAGATCAGGGCGGTCGGCGCGACGGCAACAGGCGGCGGCGTAGCGGCCGACGCGGCGGCCGGTGGTTTCGAACACCCGGCGCCCAAGGCCAGCAGCGCCAGCAACACCATGTTCAGCAGCCGTAGAGATGTCATGCTTGAGGGCCCTCGATGGCAGAGCATACACGCTGGCAGTGACTCGCGCCAGGGGGGATGGCGCTCCGCGGGGCTGGCGCCGTCAGCGCGGGCGGCGGGTGGCATCGCGCAGGGCACGGAACTGCGCCATGAAGGGCTCCGGGATGATTCCCGCCGGGCTGGTGGGCACATCCCAGCTGATCACGCCCTCAGACGCCATGACATGCTGCGTGTAGCCAATGACCATGGCATCCGAGAACCGCGGCGTGCCGCGGCACCAGTAGGGTCCCATGAAGGTGAGCAGGTGGTACTGCGCGCCGTTGACGAAGCGCCGGATCGGCATGCCCCAATACTTCTCGGGCTTGGTCGGGCGCCCCCAGTGGGAGTCCATGCACACCGGGAACGAATCCGCGACCTCGCCCGCCGTATAGTCCTCATGCTCGCTGTAGCAGATCACAGGGACCTTGACCCCGGGGTTGAACGCGACCAGGCTCTCGGGATTGCCGGCCTTGACGGCGGCAGCCAGGCTGCCGAAGTTGGGCTCGTTCGGGTGGCGGTACATGAGATCGGCTTTGTAGCACCCGTCGAACCACCAGCCCCGCACGCTCTTGCCCCAGCGTAATGACCACTCGCGGATCACCGCCTCCCAGTGACGCTGGAAGGTGCTCAGGCGCTCGTCGGTGCCCGCATCCACGGTGTAGGTGCCCGGCTTCAGTTGCCAGCAACTAGCGTCCCAGGTCGGGGTACACTGGAGGCCCGCCACGGCGTCCGGGTCGAGGGCGGGCGCGTGGGAAGGCGTATAGACCAGCAGCGGGATGTCGTGGCGAGCCAAGGCCGCGCTCAAATCGGCGACCAGGTCCCGGCGTGACAGGCGGCTGGGAGTGCGTTTGACCAGGGCGTCGTAGGTGGCGTTGGGCGAGAGCATGAAGCCAGAGTTCTGCCCGAGGGTGATGAACAGATAGCCGGCTCGGATGTCGGCCAACTGCTGGGCCAGCCCTTCCACATCGAAGCCATCAATGCGCTGGTTCCAGCTCTCCACCGTGCAGCCCGCCGGGTCGTCGGCGCTGGGCAGTCCGGCCAGGTAGTGGATGAACACGCCCCATTGGGTGTCGCGGAACCAGTCGGTGTTGGCACGCATCGTCGTTTCTCCAGATTGGCTGAGTTTACTCTATCGTCGCCGTGACTGCCGGAATATTCCAGCCGTCCACGGCCAGTTGCAGGTCAGTGGCCGTCGCCGTCGCCAGTTCAACGGTCAGATCTTTGCTCTCCTGCGGCAGCAGCGAGAAGTAGTTGTCGCTCCAGAAGACCGGCAGAATCTCCTCGCCATCGGCCCGCCGCAGCAGCCGCACCCGGATGAAGAAGGCCAGGCCGGCGCCGGGGTTGGCAACCCGGACGCGCACCGCCACGCCGCCGCCCACGCGGGGCAGCCGTTCCGCCGACAGCTCAAGACGGGCCGGCGGTAACCCGGCCAGCTCCGGGAAGCAGGGCGTCTGCTGCGGCAGCAGCAGCGGCCGGTTGGCCGGGAACTTGCGCAGATCATCGGTGTAGACGGTCTCGACGTCGTCCAGACGAGGCGACAGCCAGTAGAAGTTGTCGGCCAGCAGCGCGCCAGAGCTATCCCGCAGCTCGAGCTTCACCACGTACACCGGCGTGGACGCCACGGAGCTTGGCAAGGGTACGGCAAAAACCTCGCGGTAGCTATTGGCGGCTACCGCGACCTCTGCCACGTGCCGGTGCAGCACGTTCATGGCCAGATCACGGACTTCAGCCTGGACCGTCAGGCCCGCTAGCGCCTCGAAACGGTTGTTGACCACCGCCACGACGCCGTCCAGCGGGCAGAGCTGGACGGCCAGCCGGGCGCAGGCCTTGCGGATGGCATACAGGCTCACCATCGGGCGCAGAAACCAGTCATAAATCTGCCACTGCACATCGGGGAAGGCGCTGTTGAGCTTCCATTCGCCGAACCCGCTGGTGAGGTCCCACAGACGGTGGTGGACGGCCTCGAAGAAGCCGCGGTGCTGGTCATAGGTCACCAGGTGGGCCTTCCAGACGTAGTCCCGCACGTCTTTGGGCTCGCCGTAGAGCAGGCGCAGTCCACGGTCAAACCACTCATAGTAGGCATTGGCCCCAAAGTGCGCCCAGGTGGCGTCCAGAGGGTAGCGCGGGCTGTCGCCGCCGTTGGGCGGCAGGTCGCGCAACTGCGGGATAAAGCGCACCAGGCTCTCCAGCGGCGGCACCGAGGCCGAGCAACTCTCGATCATGAACATCCAATTGCGCTGCTCGCGGACAAACCTGTAGTACACCTGTGGCAACTGCCAGCCATAGGTCTTCGGCAGGTAGTCGTTGAGGCCCACGGGCAGGTCCTTGCGGAACCACTCCGGCACCTGGGTGCGGTAGTCCGGGAAGGACCCCGATGGCACCAGGAACCGCGTCGTATCCAGCGCCAGCACGGTCCGCCGCCACATCTCGTAGACATCCTCCCGCGTCTCGCCCTCGTTCTGAGCCATGTAGAGGATCAGAGACGGGTGGTTGCGGTAGCGCTTGACCAGGTCCACCGTGCAGGCCTCGAGCACCTGCAGGTCGACGTTCCAGGGCCGGTTGTATTGCAGCCAGTAGCAGTCGTAGAAGCAGTTCCAGAAGAGGATTCCGTAGCGGTCGCAGAGATCGAGGTACCAATCCGGCGGGTTGGGGATGTCCTCGAAGACGATGTAGTTGAGGTTAGCCTCGACCAGGTAGCGCAGCTCCGCCTCAACCCGGGTCGGATTCCAGTCGAACATCATCTCCGGCTGGACGTAGCCGCCGCGCTGGAAGATGCGCTGGCCGTTGACGATAAGGCGGAAGCCATGGGCGCCGTCGCAGTTGTGCAGTTCGCGGTCAAGACGGCGGATCCCGAAGTGGCTCTGGGCCTCGGACGACACCCCGCTGGCGGTGACAAAACGCAGCCGCAGCCCGTACAGCGGCTGGCTGCCATAGGTGTTGGGCCACCAGAGCTCGGGATCGCGGAGAACCAGCGCCGGGGCGTCGGTGGGCGTCAGCGTCAGCACTTGGGTCTCATGACCAAACAGCGTCACCGGCCGACGGAAGGCGGCGACCAGCGCGCCGCTGCCAGGAGCGCGAATCTCGCCCTCGAGGACCCCGCTGACCACGCCCGAGCTGGCGTTGACCAACTCCGTCGAGACCGTCAGCCGCGCCGGGTTCAGCTCGGGCAGCGCCAGTTCGGCCCGGATGAACGCATGCCGCAGGTCCACCGCGCCGGTGATCTCGACCGATACCTCCTGGATCAGCCCCAGGTTCCGGTCCGGCACCGTCGGGAAGCAATCGTAACCGACGCTCATGACCTCGGTGATGTCGTTGCAGATGTCCTTGTGGAACTGACGCGCCTTACCAAAGACCTCGAGCTGGGTGTCCGGGACGCCCGGATGATCCACCGGGTAGACCAGGATGGCCACCGCATTGCGCCCGGCCACCACCTGGCCCGTCAGGTCCAGACGAAAGCGCCGGAACATCCCCACGACCTGGTCGCGCCCGGCGACCTGCAGACCATTGACCCAGACGTCGGCGCGGTAGTTGAGGCAGTTCAGGGCGAGCCAAGCGCGCTCGTCGCCCCGCAGCCCGGGCAATTCAAACTCGGTCCGGTACCACCATGGGTCCCGCCAGGGATTGCGCCGGTCTGGCAGATGGCTGAACCTGGCCAGGTCGTGCAGGGCGTTGAACTCGTCCGAGGCATCCGGGATCTTGAAGCTGTCCAAGCCGAAGCGCGGATCCGGGTAGACGCCGGCATGCACCAGCGCCGCGAGGGCTGTCGTCGGCACCGTTACCGCCTGCCAGCCGCCCGCCACGTACCCCGGTTGGGACACCGCCTCGGCGGAGTTGCCCACCAGGCTCGAGTGCTGCATCTGCCAGCGCTCGCCAAGGCTCAACGTCCTAGGCTCTTGCAGGTCTTGCATCGTGGTTGTACTCCCCTCAATCCACCTACGCCGAGCTGCCGCCGTGGGGCGCGGAGTCCTGGCCGTAACCCCGCCGGACCGCAGGCGTAGCGAACCACCAAGGCTCCTGCTCGTAAACTGACCTCTCGATACCACTCCCGCAACCCGGCGCCCATGGCTGTTTCGTTTTCCGGGCGGGAGGCGCCTCGGGGGATACCGCGAACCCGCCCGGAACGGGCGCTGGCATCGCGGGCTCCAGGGTTGGACGCGGGGGCCTTGCCGCCGTGGGGATACCGCGAACCCGCCCGGAACGGGCTGGGCATCGCGGGCTCCAGGGTTGGACGCGGGTCCCATTCCGATCCGGCCGGTACGCGCCGGATC
>CAIZKT010000392.1:0-7121 GCA_903933565.1 uncultured Victivallales bacterium
CACGCCAAGGCGGCCCTCAGGAGAGGTGAGCCAGTCTTGAACGCGGCCAGTTCGAGCAATCTTTTCGCAACGTGCGTTTTCCTTGAGCTTCATAAGACCTAAGCCGCCGCTCAAGACCCCGCCTTGACCAACCTTTCCGGCACGCTACCTTCCCGCTCAGCCCTGAGCTCCGCCAGCGTTGCCCGGGGTACCTGAGTAGTTACTTCGCCGCCATGTTGCTCCCGGCGTTGGCCCAGGCCAGGGCCAAGGCGCGGGGCGCCTCCTGCCTCAGCAACATGAAACAACTGACGCTGGCCATTTTCATGTACGCGGATGACAACAATGGGAACGGGCTTCAGAGCGGCAGCGCCAACCGCACCGACATCACCGGGGCGACCGCCAATTGGGATGGCTGCGGCGGTCAACGCTGCGGCTTCGCCACCTATTACCGGGCCGACGTCTACAAGCCTTCTCTGCGCATGAACTTTGCCGAGATGACGTTCACCTACACTAACGACCGTAGTGTCTACTACTGCCCGACCTTCAACGATGTGAAGCAATGGCCCAGTATCCCCTACTGGATCGCGACGGTGCGGTCGTCAGGGAACCCCACTACCAGTTGGATCTCGGCCGGGACCTCCAGCCTCTACCCACCCGCCAACACGGCGATCATCCTGGATGCAGTCAACACGCAGACTCTCTCCGTCATCCAGGCTGGTTGCGGTTCAACTGCCGTCACCGGCACCCCACCCCACAGCAACACCGGGAACGCGGCCTTCGCTGACGGACACGCCACCACCTTGCCTTGGCAGCAGGCTCTGACCGTCAACGGCAATACCTACATCTGGCTGTGGTGACTTGCCGATAGTGGCGGGTTGGCGGCTGGTAGGCAGCAGGGCGCGGCGGTGACTACCTGAGGCCCCGTGGGGCCGGGATCCTGGCCAGTGACCGTGGGTTTTTCCTCCGTTTCCCATTCTTATCCTCCGCCGGTCTTGCGGAATGGGCTCTTTGCGTGTTATCGTATAGGGACGCTCCGATTTACTGCTGATGCAGTGGAATGGCGTGGTCGTCAACCGCAGGAGCCCGACTATGCGCCTTAGCCGACGTCCCTTCACCCTCATCGAGCTGCTCGTCGTCATCGCCATCATCGCCATTCTCGCCGCCATGCTCTTGCCGGCGTTGGCCAACGCCAGGGCCAAGGCGCGAGGGGTGTCCTGCCTCAGCAACATGAAGCAACTGAATCTCGCTAACTTCATGTACGCGGATGACAACAACGGCCAGGGCAATCCGGCCGGCAGCGCCAACCGTATCCTCGCCACCACCATGAACTGGACCAGTTGCGGCGGCAATCGCTGCGGCTTTAACCTCTACTACCGGGCCGACGTCACCCTCACCTCCATGCACTGGAACTTCGCCGAGATGACGTTCTCCTACGTCAACGACCGCAACCCCTACTACTGCCCGACCTTCAATGATGTGAAGCAATGGCCCAGTATCCCTTACTGGATCTCGACGGTGACCGACAACGGCGGCGGCGGTGGGCCCACCTCAAGCTGGATATCAGCGGGTACGTCCAGCCAGTTCCCGCCCGCCGCCACGGCCACCATCGTGGATTGCGTCAACCTGCAGACGCTGATCGTAACCACCGCGCTGTGCAAGTGCCAGGCCGTTCCGGGCGTCGGACCCCACAATAACAACGGCAACGTGGCCTTCTACGATGGGCACGCCACCACCTTGCCTTGGCCGCAGGCCCTGACCGTCAACGGCAATACCTTCATCTGGACGTGGTGACCGGCCGGATGGGGCGGGTTGGCAGACCGCGGCAGCATCCGCACGCAGGTTGACGAGCGTCTTACCTGGCCCCGACGGGTGGCTGCTCAGCCCAGCGTCGCCAGTTCCTTGAACAGCTCGCGGACCGGCAGTTCGTTGGGACACTTCTTCTCGCACTCCCCGCAGGAATTACAGCGGGCCAGGCTGTTCGCGGGCGGGATGCCGCGGAGGCCGTTGCGAGCGGCGTTGGTCAGGCCGAACGCCTTCCAGTGGCGGTGGAGTTCAAGGTGGCGGGGGACGTCGACGCCTTGCGCGCACGGCATGCAGTAGCGGCAGGCCGTACACAGCCGATGCCCAAGGCGCTCCCGCAGGCGATCCAGACCCTCGCACATGCGCTCAAACACGGCCGGTTCGGCCGGATCGAAGGCCTGCACCGTGGGGGCATTCTGCTCGAGTTGCGCCAGGGTATTCATGCCGGAGCAGGCGGTGCTGACGGCCGGGTTAGCCAGGACGAAGCGCAGCGCCATCTCCGCGGTCGGCAGGTCCATCCCGAGGGCTTCCTTCAGGGCCTCCGAATCGCAGGCCAGGGCGCCGCCGGCCACGGGACACATGGCCACGACGCCGACGCCGAGTTCGCCAGCCCGGCGGATGGTCGGTTCGTAGGCGCGGTTGATGAGGTTGTAGGGCACGGTGATGCTGTCAAACAGGCCGGTTTCAACGATCTTGGTGAAGTTGTCCGGCTTGTCGTGGCCGGTGAAACCGATGTACTGGATCAGCCCTTCCGCCTGCGCCTGCCGCAATGCTTCCAGGACGCCACCGGGCTTGAGCAGGTGCGCGACGCGATCCCAGCCGAACCAGCCGACCTGGAAGAACTTGAAGTGGGTCAGGCCAAGGATGTCCAACTGCCGCTCGATCTCCTTGCGGAAACCGTAGGCGGTGGTATCGGCCTGAATGCCTGACTTGCCGGAAACGATGACCCCGGCGGCGCGGCCCACGAGTCCCGGGGCCGTGCGCTGCTGACACTGGCCTTGGCAGTACCCACGGGTGGTCTCGAAGTAGTTGACTCCCAGTTCGATCGCCCGCGCAATCAGGCGTGTGTTAAGGTCCTGATCGTCGGCTAGCCGCATGCAGCCGAAGGAGAGAGCCGAGACCATAAGGCCGGTCTGACCGAGGGGCCGGTAGCGCATGGTGTCAGGGTGGCGGATGAGCGGCTCACGATAGGCGGGACGTACGATCGACATAGCGCTAGCCTCGCTTGGGCGGGTTCGGCTCAGGTTACGGTTGCGTCGACGGCGTGGTCCGGCGCAGCAGGATGGTACCGGCCGCCGGGTTGCTGAGCTTACGATTGGCCTCGAGCAGGTTGCCGTATTCCGCCGTGGGCAAGATGCCGGGCTTGAGGTCAACGTCGTGGATGATCCGCAACGTCGAGGGCCCCTCCCGGCGGACGCCCACCCACACCGAACCCGCCTCAGCGGGGGCATTCCAGAAGAAATCGGCGGGCAGCAGCACGGTCTCGCTAAACTCGGGCGGGAACGTGATGTCGGTGACGATGCGGAATCGTCGCGGGGAGCCCCAGAGGACGGGGTTGGTACGCTGGTCGGCGCGCAGGGCCAGCAGATTGTTGAGCGTCCGGGGCAAGGAGAGGTAGAGAAAGTCGCCATCGCGAATCGCCAAGCTGGTGACGCGCGCCGAGAAACGCTCGGCGCCGGGGTAAGCCGTGAAGTTCGTCTCCAGCTCGCCCATCGCCTCGGCGTTCTGCGAGAGGCCGGACACGGTCTCCTCAAAGTAGCGGCGGCGCTCCTCGGGCTGCATCTCGCTGAACTTGCGATTTTCCTCTCCAAACAGCCCGCCCCGGGTCGTCTCGCTGACCGTGACCTCCGCGTTCCCGTCTGCCTCGAGTCGGATCGCGTAGCTGGTCTCGGCGAAATCCTGCCGCTCCGCCGTCGCCTGCACGTGCTCCGGGCGCGCCTTGTTGAGGCCAAGCGCCACCTGCTGGTCGTGCGGCGTGGCGCCCAGCGCATCGTACTGGTCGGTGTCATTGAGGTAGACCAGGCCCAGGCCAGGCACCTTGACGGAGACCAGGACCTCGGGAAATTGCCAGGCAGCGGGGTATTGCAGGGCGGTCTCCTCGAGGGCCGCCAGGCGCGGCAGAGAGGACGCCAGGACAAACTGCGGTTTGAGTCCGGCCTGGCGCAGGAGAGCATACAGCAGGATGGCGGTGTCGGTGGTGTTGCCGTAGCCATCGCGCAGGGTGACGTCGGCCGGGCTGATGGCCGAGAGCGGCAGGTCCGGCAGGGTCGGCCCCGCACGCCGGATGCGAGTTGCCAGCAGATCGCGCAGAGCGCGGACCGCGGCGGCCGGGTCAGCCGCACCGGCTACCGTCTCGCGGGCCAGCGCCTGGACGGCGGGGGAAGATGCGGCCGCGCCCTCGAGCCTCTCCACCAGCCTCTGAGTGTAGGTCTTCCAGTCGCCGACCGAGAGCAGCAAGGTCGGGGCGAACATCTCCAGCGGCGGCAAGCCGTCCTCGCGGCGAATGGGCGGCTGAGCGGTGGCCACCCACTCGGTCACGATGCGGCCGTCAGCTTCCTGCCGTGTCGACACCCGGATTACGGCTTCGGCGGCCGGGTCCATGATACCACCCTGGAACAGGCCCGTACGCAGGGCCAAGTCGGCAGGTCGACGCAGGCGCACGACCTTACGCTCCACCCGATCGAAACCGCGAAACACCTGCCGCGCCGCAAAGAACGGCTGGCCGCTGAGGGTGTGGCGGACCTCGTAGTCGATCAGGCAGCCGATGCCGACGCCAGGCAGGCTCGCCACCAGCGTCTTGCCGGCCGGGTAGCGCGGTGCTGAGGCGACCCAGCCGGCGTCCATCTCGTTCACTTCCGGCGCACTAATCTCCTTGACCGTGCCATCGGCCGCGGTCACGGTGGCTCTGACCAGCTCGATCTTCTCCCAGGCCGGGTTGTAGTTCCACTTCAGCTCGCCGTTATCCTTCTTGCCCTTGTAGCTGAGAATCTGGCGCTGGACCTTCTCGACCCAGGTCCAGTGCGTGGCATCCTGCACGTCGTATTCGTGGAGGCTCTGCAGCACGATGGCGTCGATCTCGCCCTGGGCGGCTGGGGAGCGCTGGAGGATGGGCCGTTTGCGGGCGTAGACCTCGAGAGTCTTGAGCGTCTTCTTCATCTCGGCATACTGGGTCGGCGAGAGTTCGACCGCGGTGATGGCGAAGGTGCCCTCGCCGGCGAGGGTACGGCCCTCGGTGGACAGGCGCAGGTCCCAAGCCAGGGTTTCGGTACGGACAGGCTCGTACACCGGCAGTGCCACGGGGCTGCCGAGGGCGGCGGCGAGGTCGAGGCGAAAGGTCTCGTGGACACCGCAGGCGAACTCGGTGAGGAAGGGATACTTGCGCTCCTTCAGGCCGGCATCGCGCAGGATGAAGTTGACCATGCCGACGCTGGCGCCGAGGCGGGGCAGCGGCAGCATCAGGGTCGTACCGTCGCTGACCGGAACCTCGTCCGCCTCGAAGCTCAGGGTCACCTCGAGCGGCGCCTCGGTGTTCATCATATCTGTCGGCGTGATGTTCAGCGCGGTCAGGCGTGCTCCGGCGGCCATGCGCTTGACGGCGCCCTCGAAGAAGCGCCGACGCTCGTCCGGCTTGATGCTGGAGAAGTAGCCGCGGTAGGCATTGTCATTGATGCCGTCAAAGCGCAGCCGACTGGAGCCCGTGAGCGTGCCGCGCGCATCGATGCGACCCGTGGTCTCGACCTGAACCATATTCTGGTCGGCGGGAATGATGGGCGAGGTGAGCAGTTTCTCGCCTTCGGGCCGGGCCACCAGGTAGCTCTGGTTGCAGAGGTAGGCCGGGAAGAGGTCCTTGGTGTTTTCGTCGGTCGGATCCATCAACTGGTAGGAGCCGTCCGGGTTCTCGGCCGCGGCGATGGCGTGGTTGAAAAAGGGCTGCGGCACGTCGGGCTCTTTCTTGGGACCGTTGTGAATCAGCACCGGGTAGGCCTTGATGTCAGCCAGACGCAGCATGGCCACCAGCAGCACGGCCTTGTCCCGGCAGACCCCGTGGCGGTTCTCGAAGGTGAGCTTGACATCGTGCGGCTCGTACCCCGGCGCCTCCTTCTCGACCGTGATGCCCATATAACGGACTTCCTGGGAGACGAAGCGGAAGACGGCGCGCAGGCGTGCCTCGCGGTCCACGACGCCCTTGGTGAGTTCGTCCACCTTGGCCTGCATTGCGGCACTAGTCTGCAGGTGCGGCTCGCAGAGTTTCCAGTACCAGGTGGACAGGTACTGCCAATCGGGAATGGTGCTGAGCAGCAGGCGCTGGACCACCGTATACAGCGGCGGCATGCGGGGTTCGTCGTACATGCGGGGAACCTCGGCGACCTCCCAACGCTGAATCAGCCGGTCGCCTTCCTCGCGCCGGGTGTGGCGCACCGTGCCGGGCACCTCGCCCTTCAGCGCGATACTGCGCAGCGGCAGAGCTTTAGGCCCGTTGACCTCGTAGCTGTAGCGCAGGATGGGGCTGGTGTACTCGAAGACCTCATATTCGCTGAAGGTGCCGGGAACACGCGGCTTGACGATGTCCTCCCGGGCGACGTAGCGCACCAGGTCGCCGACCGCTAACTCGGGAATGCTCACCGCGAGAACTTTGTCGTCGGGATTGTAGATGTTTGACCCCATCTGGCTGGGATCAACCATGATCTTGCTCTGCGCCGCCAGGTCGACCGGGAGCACGCGCCCGTCGGGCTTGATGACCTGTACCAGCAGAAACGCCGCCGTGCCGAAGGGCAGCGTAAAGTTCCGCGCCAAAGATTGGTTCTCGCGTCGGCCCTTCTCGGTGAGGACCTTCAGGCAGGTATCGTCCACGGTGACCGAAGTGCCATCGGCCTGGTACTCGATGACGATGGCGTCGTCGATCAGCACATTGTCGGCGTTGGGGTAGCGTCCCAGGTCAACTGTGGCGGCGGCCTTCTGCACCACGCTCAGGTCCAGGATGCCGGCAGAGTAGTCCGGCATGGCCGCCAGGCGCAGAGCGAAGACCGACAGAGCCACCAGCAGCCACAACGAAACCCCGCGGCCGCGAGACGATGCAGACGAGACGCAGATCATGATAAGAGGCTCCTGCGGACGCGAAGCAAAACGACGGCCCAGCCAGGCGGCGCGGTACTGTACATCCCCAGCGAGCCGAGCAACAGGATCGCGGAACGACAGGGGTGCAAGTCAGCTCCGTAGGGGTTTGCTTGTCTGAGAACCGCAGAAGGTCGAAGGCCCAATGACGAATGGCAGAATCGCCGACACGGCAACCGCGGGTCTCATTCTGGTATCTCCGGCCCCAGCCGGGGGCTGGGCTTGTATGA
>CAIZKT010000393.1:0-13644 GCA_903933565.1 uncultured Victivallales bacterium
GAACCCGGAACCCGGAACCCGGAACCCGGAACCCGGAACCCGGAACCCGGAACCCGGAACCCGGAACCTGCGCCCGACGGCTCGCAAACGGTCGTCAAGAGGGCAGAGTACCCGGCAGTTCGAAGGTCACTGAACAAAGGGGTCTTGCGATGGCAGACATCTCCTACTTCGATGCGTTCTGCGTATTGGGTCGCGCTCTGCACACCGGACCGGACCAGCCTGCCACGGTTGACGAACTGCTCGGCGCCATGGACCACTTTGGCATCCATGAGGCGCTGGCCATCGACAGCCTGTGTACCTCCAGCAATCCCATGGCCGGCAATCGGCGCATCCTCGAACGGACTCGGAACCAGCCGCGCCTGCATCCCGCCTGGGCCGGCCTGATGACCCACAGCCGCGAGTTCCCGGAACCCCGTGAGTTCGTGGCACAGATGCGCGATCAGGGGGTCGGAGCCCTCTTCCTCTTCTACGGTCAGTGGGCTATCCCGCTGGAGGACTGGGCGATCGATGACCTGCTGGCCGAACTCGAGGCCAACCGAGCGCCGCTGTTCCTCTGCCCCAACAGCCAGATGGAGCCGGGGCGGATCGATCTCAGCGACTGGCGCAACATCGTGCGGCTCTGCCGCAAGTTCCCCGACCTGCCCGTGGTCGTGACCGAGAACCGGCTCTACCGCGGCCAACGACCGCTCTACGAAGCGCTGGCCGCCTGCCCGAATCTGAAGATCGACCTTTCGGCGCTTTGGCTGCACCGCCGCATCGAGTTCATCTGCCGCGAGTTCGGCGCCGAGCGCCTGGTCTGGGGCTCCTGCCTCCCCGAGCGCGGCCCGGGCGCCTCGCTCATGCAGCTGAACTACTCCGACATCACCCCCGAGGAACTGGCGCTCATCGCCGGCGGCAACCTGCGTAACCTGCTCTCCTGGAATCCCAAGGTCGAGCCCGTCGGCAGCCAGGTGAGCTTCCCCGCACCGGTTGACAGCCTGCACCGGAAAGTCCGCGAGCGCGCCTCCTTCCGGGATGAGAAGTTCTACGACTGCCACGGCCACATCGGCTGGTGCTGCCCGTATCACGTCATCGACGACACGCCCCAGGTGCTGGTGGCGGAGATGGACAAGCTCGGCGTCGAGGTCACCTGCGTCTTCAGCCTGCAGATCATGGGCGACGCCGAATATGGCACCGACGAGGTGCTCGAGGTCACCAACGCTTACCCAAACCGCTTCATCGGCTTCACCTACGTCAACCCGAAGTATGGGGAGAAGCTGATGTTGCAGGAACTCGAGCGTGGCCTGCAACTCGGCATGCAGGGCGTCAAACTGCTGCCCAGCGCCTATGGCTCCTACGATGTCAGCGGCCCTCTCATCGACGTCGCCTGCCGCTTCGCGCACGAGCACAAACAGATGATCCTGAGCCATACCTGGGGATCGGCGGACCGCGTTCGCCAGCTCTGTCGCGACTTCCCCGACGCCCTGCTCATCTCCGGTCACTCGGCGGCGCACTTCGGCGCGGTCTGCCAGGAGTTTCCCAACCTCTACATCTGCACCTGCCCGTTCCTCGGCTGGAACAGCACCGAGCACTTCGTGCAGATCTACGGCGCCGACCGCCTGCTCTTCGGCTCGGACCTCATGGACCTGCCGATCGCCTGGGGCCTCGGCCCAATCCTCTACGCCAAGATCTCCGAAGCCGATAAGCGGAAGATCCTGGGCGGCAATCTCCGCCGTCTCATGGACCAGTACCACACTTGGCCCCACGGCTGGCCGCGCTGAGGGCAGTCCCGCTTCAGGGCGGTTTCAAGCGGCGCCGGCAAGGCGGAAACGCATCCTTAACGTTAGGAGAGAGGCGATGGAACGGCTGAAGGTAGTGGTGACAGACTACGTCTTTGACAATTTCGATGCCGAGCGGCGGATCCTGGACACGGCGAACGCCGACCTGGTGGTGTTGCAGTGCAAGTCGGCGGCGGAACTGATTCCCCAGGTGGCCGCGGCCGATGGGCTGCTGAACACCTACCTGCCCGGCATCGACGAGGCGGTTTTCGCCGCGGCGCCGCGCCTGCGCGCCGTGGTGCGTTACGGCATTGGGGTGGACACCATCGACCTCGCGGCGGCGACGCGGCGCGGCATCCTGGTCGCCAATGTGCCGGATTACTGCATCGAGGAAGTGGCCGACCACGCCCTGGCGCACTTTCTCAGCCTGAGCCGGAAGCTGTCCGTGTCAGACCGCAAGGTCAAGGCGGGACAGTGGTCCCTGGCCTACGTCAAACCGCTGAAGGCCATCCGCGAGATGCGGGTGGGCATCCTTGGCTTCGGCCGCATCGGACGGGCCATCGCGGCGCGCCTGCAAGCCTTCGGCCCGGAGGTCGTCTTCTTCGACCCGCAGCTGAACGCGGACACCGCCGGCTGCAAGGCGGTGGACCTGGAGACGCTGCTGGCCAGTGCGGATGCCATCATCGTGCAGTGTCCGTCGACGCCGGCCACCCGGGGGCTGCTGGGCAAGGACGCCTTCGCCAAGATGCGTCGCCAGCCGATCCTGATCAACTGCGCCCGGGGCGAAGTGGTGGACACGGACGCGCTGGTGGAGGCGCTGCGCGCTGGAACGGTCTCGGGGGCCGGCCTCGACGTGCTCCAGGACGAGGCCGCCGTGGTCAAGAACCCGCACCCGCTGAAGGAGTTCGATAACGTGATCCTGACCCCCCACAGCGCCTGGTTCTCGTCTGCCGCGATCCCGAATCTGCAACGGCGGGCAGCTGAGGTGATGGCCAGCGCGCTCAAGGGCCAGAAGCCGTCATCCCTGCTGAACCCGGAGGCGTGGCGCGGCTAGCCCGAACGGTCGAGAAAAGAGTGGCCCGCGAGGGGGGTTCCGTAGGACCAACACCTGCACGGATGGACAGTATGGCTGAAATAGGCACATCAACGGGCGCCGCCGAGACGCTGCGGGTTCCCCTGGCGAGTGGCGTCACGACGCTGGCGCTGACCTTGCCGCTGCCGCTGCAGGCGCTGCGGGAGCGGGCCTTGCAGGTGCAGCGCGCTCCCTGTCCGGGCATTCCGGAGATCACCCTGGCCGACGCTCGAGCCTGGCAGGCGCACACCCCGGATGAGGACTGGCTCACCTGGCGGGCACGGCGCTGTGCCGAACGCCTGCGCGCCCTGCCCTTCGCGGTGGAGCCGGGCGAGTTGATCATCGGCAAACCGCGCTTCCGCGCCGCGGCGCCAGGCGAGGAAGCCCAGCTCCAGCAGGCCAGGCAGATCCTGTCGACCGTGCCGCCTTTTCCGGGCGGCGACCCTGGCCATTTCCATCCCGATTACGAGACCCTGTTCCGCCTGGGCATACAGGGGCTGCTCGACGACATCCGGCGTCGGCACCAGCGCCCGGAGACCACGGTCGGCCAGCGCGTCTTCTACGAGGCCTGCACCCTGGTTATGGAGGGGCTCTCGGGGTTCATCCAGCGGGCGGCGGAAGCCTGTGCGGCGCAGGCGCTGGCAGAGCCCGCCGAGGCTGGGCGCTGGCTTGAGTTGGCCCAGGTTTGCCGACGAGTGGCCAGCGCGCCTCCGACGACCTTCCATGAGGCGATTCAGCTTCTCTTCCTGACCGAGATCGCCCTGTGGTTTGCCGAAGACCATGGACTGACCAGCCCCGGCCGCCTCGATCGCACCCTCCTGCCCTTCTACACGGCCGACCTCGCGGCGGGACGCAGCACCCCGCAGTGCGCCTTCGGTTTGATCTGCTGCCTCTACATTCATATGAACCGCATCCTCTGGCCCGGCAGCGCGGTGGCGGTCATGGTCGGGGGCCGGGATGCAGCAGGCCGCGATATCACCAACGATTTGACCTATCTCTGCCTGGGGGCTCGCGCGGCGACCCGGCTGGTGTATCCGACCGTGGGTCTGGCCTGGCAGGCGGACACGCCGGACGAGCTCATGGACTTCAGCCTGCGCCTGCTGGCCACCGGCGTCGGCGATCCGGCCTTCTTCAACGACGATCTGATCGCCGAGGGACTGCGCGACCACGAGGTGCGTGCCGAGGATGTGCATAACTACATGAACTCGACCTGCGTCGAGATCAAGGTGGTCGGCGCCTCGAACATGTGGGTGACGGCCCCCTACTTCAACTGTCCGCAGGCGCTGCTTGAGGTGCTCGGGCAGCTCGCCCGTGGCGAGAGCGCGGCGCCGACCTCGTTCGCCGCTCTGCGGGACCTGGTGCGCGAGCGCCTGACCGACACGATCAGCGCCGCCGCCCGTTCCCTCGACGTGGTCTGGCAGTCCCGCGCCGAACGCGGCTGTTTCCCCCTGGCCAGTTGCCTGATTCACGACTGCCTGGAACGCGGGCTGGACTTCGACCGGGGCGGCGCGCGCTACCACTGGGTCGAAAACTCCTTCGTCGGCCTGGCGAACCTGGTTGACAGCCTGCTGGCCATCCAAGTGCTGGTGTTTGACGAGCAGGCGCTGTCGCTGCGGGATTTCCAGGCCGTGCTCCAGGCTGACTTCGCCGGGCACGAGCCGCTGCGGCAGCGCCTGCTGAACGATCTTCCCAAGTACGGCAATGACCAGGCGCGCGCCGATGCGCTGGCTCGAGACTGGGCCGATTTCCTGAGCGAGACCACGGAAGCCCAGACCGTCGGCGGGCATCGCTACGTGCCGGGGTTCTTTTGCTGGGTCATGCACGAACGCCTTGGCAGCCAGACGGGCGCCACCCCCGATGGCCGCCGCGCCGGGACGCCGCTGGCCGACGGGGCCGGCGCCGCCCAGGGCCGGGAGACCTCCGGACCGACCGCTGCCGTACTCTCGACCACCTGCTGGTCACACCGCAAGGCCCTGGGGGGCCTGGTACATAACATCAAGTTCTCCCGCGCCCTGCTCGACTCCCCGGCGGCACGCCGCGCCGCCCGCGGCGTCATCGAGACCTACCTGCGCCGCGGCGGCTTCGAAATCCAAGTCAACGCGGTCGGCCGCGAAACCCTCCTCGAGGCGCAGGCGCAGCCGGAGCTTTATGGGGATCTACTGGTGCGCGTGGCCGGGTACTCAGACTATTTTGTGCATCTGAACCGCGCCACGCAGGACGAGGTCATCGCCCGCACGGAACATGCGTTGGGAAAGAAGGAAAGATGAGCATGAACATCGCACGCATCGCCACCGCAGACGGCAGAGTGAGTTATGCGACTGTCGAGGGGGAGCAGTACCGGCTGATCGCGGGGGACCTGTTCGGCGACTGGCGGCCGGGGACCACCCTGGTGCCCCGCGCTGCGGCACGGCTGCTGGCGCCGGTGGCGCCGCCGCAGGTCGTCGCCATCGGCCTGAACTACCGCCGTCACGCGGCCGAGAGTGGCATGGCGGTGCCCCCGGCGCCGCTGATCTTCGTCAAAACCTGCAACACCATCACCGGTCCGGGCGAGCCGGTGCTCCTGCCCAGGATGGCGCCTAACGAAGTCGACTACGAGGCTGAACTGGTGATCGTCATCGGCCGCACCGCCAAGCAGGTTGCCGAAGCGGATGTAGACCGCTACGTCCTGGGTTACACCTGCGGCAACGATGTCAGCGCCCGTGACTGCCAGATACGCCTGGACAAGCAGTGGGCCCGGGGTAAGTGCTTCGATACCTTCGCGCCCATCGGCCCCTGGATCACCACCGGCCTCAACCCCGACGACCTCGCCATCCGCATGACCCTCAACGGCCAGATCGTGCAGAACTCCCGCACCTCCGACCTGGTGTTTTCCTGCCGCCAACTGGTCAGCTACGTCTCCCAGTGCATGACGCTGCTCCCCGGCAGCATCATCATGACCGGCACTCCCGAAGGCGTCGGCATGGGCCGCAAACCGCCACTCTGGCTGAAGGACGGCGATGTCATGACCGTCGAGATCGAGGGCATCGGGGCGCTGACAAACGCGGCCCGGAAGGAGGTCTGATCGTGGACCTGCGCACCCAACTCTTCATCGCTGGCCAGTACGTCGATGCCACCTCCGGCGAGACCATCCCCGTCCTCAATCCGGCCACGGGCCAGATCATTGCCCAGGTCCAGAAGGCCAGTCGGGACGACCTCCGCAAGGCGATTGCCGCGGCCAATCACGCCTTCAAAACCGTCTGGGGACCCATGAACCCCTACCAGCGCAGCGCCCTGCTGCACAAGGTCGGCGAGGCCATCCAGGTCAACCAGGAATTCCTGGCCCAGGTGGAGACCGATGACGTCGGCAAACCCATCTTCGAGAGCCGTAACATCGATGTCGCCAGCGCCGCGGCCACCTTCCGCTACTTCGCCGATATCTGCGTCGAGGTCGCCGGGCAGATGCAGCCGTCGCCCTACAACGATGTCCTCGACTACACCATCCATGAGCCCATCGGCGTGGTCGGGGCGATCATCCCCTGGAACTTTCCCTTCCTGATCGCCGCCCGCAAGATCGCCTCGGCCCTGGCCGCGGGCAACGCGGTGGTGCTGAAACCCGCCTCGTGGGCGCCGTTGAGCACGCTGCTGTTCGGCGAGTTGTTTCGCCAGGCCGGCATGCCCGAAGGGGTGCTGAACATCGTCCCCGCGGGCGGCGGCGACACGGGCGCCGTGTTTGCGGAGTCCGCCGACCTCGATGAGGTCTCGTTCACCGGTTCAACCGAGGTGGGCGAATGGCTCAACCGCGCCTGCGCCCCGAAACTGAAGGGCTGCACCCTTGAGTTGGGCGGTAAGAGCCCCGGTATCGTCCTGCCCGACTGCGACCTCGAGGAGACCGTGGCCGGCACCCTGTTCGGCGCTTTCCTCAACCAGGGCGAATGCTGCTGTGCCCTGACCCGCCTAATCGTGCATGAGGACGTCTACGAGGCCGTGGTCAGCCGCTTTGTCGCCGGCGCCCGGGCCATCCCGGTAGGGCTGCCCCGCGACGAGGGGACGCGCCTGGGCCCGCTGGTCCACCCTGAGCACCTCAAGACGGTGATGGGCTACGTGGCCGCAGGCCGCGCCGAGGGCGCCAAGCTGCTGTGCGGCGGTCGGGTGCTGAACCAGGGCGCCTGCGCCGCGGGGAGCTTCATGGAACCCACCGTCTTCGCCGAGGTGACGCCCTCCATGCGCATTTGGCGCGAGGAGATCTTCGGGCCGGTAGTGGTGATTGCCAAGGCGTCAAGTACCGCCGAGCTGGTCCGGCTGGCCAACGATACCACCTACGGCTTGGCGGCGAGCCTCTGGACGACCAACCTGAAGGCGGCCCACACCCTGGCGCGGCAGATTCGGGCGGGCACCGTATGGTTCAACCTGCATAACTTCGTCTTCCCCAGTGCTCCCTACGGCGGCTACGGCGCCAGCGGCATCGGCCGCGAACTGGGCAAACAGGGCATGCTGGCCTTGACGCGAACCAAGAACGTCATGGTCAGTCTCTTCCCCGGCGGCTTCAAGTGGTACTGAGATGAAACCGCGAACGCAGCGCGGTTCCGGGTTGGCCGACACGCGGAGCGGACGTGGGTCGTGCCCTGCGGCTCTGTTCCGGTTCGGCCGGGACGTGCCGAACCGCCTGGAGGGCGGCGCTGCGTCGCCGCCGCGGCGCTCACGCAGGAGCGCCCTCCAACGCCCGGCCGCCGGTTTTGCGGCCGGGCGGAATGAGACGGCAAGGCGTCGGCGCTAGGCTTTGGCCAGCACGCGGAACGGACCGGGTGGTGCCCTGCGGCGGTACCGAGGCCTCACCGAAGGAGTCAGTAGCCACAATGACTGGGATTCACCAGAGATTCGGGTCCGCGCCGGGGCGGTGGATGGCGGCGCTTGTCGTTTCCCTGGGGCTCGGCCTGCGGGCGGAGTCGGCGACGAAGGCTCTCGCCGAGCGCTTTGCTGGGGCCTCGCCGAAGACGCTGATCGGCAGGCTCGATGCGGCCGCCGAGCCCGCGGCATGGCCCGCCGGGGTCGAGGTAACCTTCACGACACAGCCAGTCGGCGAGCTCGGCGGGGTGCTGCTGGAGGGCGTGCTGGTCAACCGTGGGGCGGCGGCGTTGCGGCCCGATCCCCTGCCCATCCTCCGTCTCTCCTTCCGCCTGGGGCGACCTTCCCAGGACCGGGCTTTCGAGCCGCTGGCCTACCGCACCGAGCAGTGGTACGGCTCGACCTTCTGGAGCGGGCCCGACTGGACCCGCGTCGGCAAGGACTGGCACCACCCCGGCGAGAATACCCCCAGCAGCCGCTGTTTCGTGACGCCGCGCGCCGGCCGAGTACACCTCAGCGGGCGCGTCTACAAGCTGCATCTTGAGGGCGACGGCATCCGCGCCATGATCCTGCATGGCGACCGGCAGCTGTGGCAGGCCGAGATCGAGGGTAAGGACGGCACGGGGGTCGAGCCCAGCCTCGATCTCGAGGTCCGCGCTGGCGAGCGCTTGCGCTTCGTGGTCCACAAGCGTGGCGCCATCGCTTGCGATACGACCCACTGGGACCCGGTTGTCACCTACAGCGATGGAACCGCGTTCCAGGCCTCGGCGTCCTTCGGCCCGGTGGCCGGCAAGGACGGCTGGTTCTACGAGATGGCAACCGGCGAAGCGCCCGCGGTGCGCTCGCCCCTGCTGGTCGCGCTGGGCCAAGACCTTGCCCCACGCCTGGTGACGATCCAGCCTGAGCGCGCCGTCGCGGTCGAGGCTCGGGACTGCCTGCCGTTCTTGCTCCTGGAGGACGGCGCGGAGACCTCCGGCGTGGCCCTGGCCATGGACCCGACGGCGGGCTGGCGGTTGGAGGTGGCCAGGCCCGACACCCTGAGCTGTCATCTCACTCTCAGCGCCGCCGCGATGCCGCTCGAACCGGGCGCTACCCGGCCCCTGCCGAAGGTGCTTATCATGCCCTACGACGGGCGTTGGAGCGCGGGTCAGACCCGTCTTGCCGCGGCGCTGAACGCGGACTCCGCCGGACTGGCAGAACTGCGACGTGCCCTCGCGGCAGCGGCGGCAGAGGTCACCCGGGGCATGCTCCGGCAGCCTGAGCCGACTCTGCTGCTGATGACGGTGGCAGAATGGTATGCCGAAGACGCCATCCAGGACACGCCGGAATCCTATGCCGCGGCGCTGACCACGCAACTCGCCCGGGCGCAGGCCTTGCTGGGTGACGTGCCCGCTGCCATCGCCAGCGGCGCCCACGCCCGCCTTGACGACCTGGCCGCACAGACGGCCAAGGCCGGCCGGCCGCTCGAACAGTGCCGGCCGCTCTACCTTCACCTGCGCACGGTCAAGCGCGACCTGGCCCTCGCGGCGGCCGAAATAGGCCCGCAACCGGTGCTCATCTGCAAGCGTCGGCCGCCGAATTACAGTCACCTGGTGATGCAATACTACGGCTGGCGACAGCAGCCCGGCGGCGGGCTCTACGTGCTCGAAGAGCCCGGCGTCTCACTCCGCACTCGCGACCTGACCCGCGGTAAGCTGCCGCCGGGAAACTGCCTCGAACCCCGGCTCTCCTACGACGCGACCCGTATCGTCTTCTCACATGTGGCCGTGCCAGAAACCCCGATCAACCCCGCCAGCCTGACGGTGAACGAGGCCGGCCCGGACGAGGCCTACTTCCACGTCTACACCCTGGGGGTTGACGGCGCCAACCTGCGGCAAATCACAGCCGGGACCTACGACGATGTGATGCCGACCTGGTTGCCTGACGGCGGCATCGCCTTCTGCTCCACCCGCCGCCGGGCCTACAGCCGCTGCTTCGGCGGACAGTTCAGCAAACGCTGGGACTCCTACACCCTGCAGCGGATGGCGGCCGACGGCAGCAACCTGCAGCAGCTTTCGTGGAACGATGTCAACGAGTGGTTCCCCGAGGTCTCCAACGCCGGCAACCTAGTCTTCGCGCGCTGGGATTACATCGACCGCGACGCGGTAACACACCAGAACCTCTGGTCCATGCGTCCCGACGGCACCAACCAGATGGCCATCTGGGGCAACGCCACGGCGAACCCGCACTGTGCGTTTCAGGCCAAAGCCATCCCTGACAGTGGTAAACTGGTCTTCGTGGCTTCGGCGCATCACTCGGCAACCGGAGGCCCGCTCTGCCTGCTTGACCCTGCCGTCGACAGCAACAGCTCCCACGACGCCATCACGCGGCTGACCCCGCAGCGCTTCCCCGAGTCGGAAGGCAGCATCGAGGACTACTACAACAGCCCCTGGCCTCTGTCCGAGCGCCGCTTCCTGGTGGCCTACAGCCCCGAGCGCTTGCGTTTCGAGCCTGCCGCGCAGCCCGATAACGCCTTGGGCGTCTACCTGCTGGATGCGGCTGGGAATCGGGAGTTGCTCTACCGCGACCCCCTCATCAGCAGCACCAGCCCCACCCTCCTGCGCGCGCGGCCCGTGCCGCCGGTGCTGGCCAGCGTCCTGCCGCCCGAGGCCGAGGCCACCGCCGAACTCGTTCTTACCGACGTCTATCGCGGCCTGGGCGACCTCCCCCGCGGCACGATCCGCGAATTGCGCATCATTCAGATTCTGCCTAAGACCACGCCCATCTCGAATACGCCGCCCATCGGCTTTGCCGGCGAGGAGAACACCCGGGCGGTGCTGGGCACGGTGCCGGTCGAGCCCGACGGCTCGGCGCGCTTTCTCGTCCCCAGCGGCAAGGCGCTGCTCTTCCAGGCCTTGGATGAGCACGGCTATGCCTACCAGACCATGCGTTCGACCACCGCGCTGCAGGCGGGAGAGAAGACCTCGTGCAGCGGCTGCCACGAGAACCGCATGTCGGTCCCGAGCGTGGCCAGGCCGCTGGCGCAAGCGCGGCCCCCCTCTACGCTGCGAGTTGGTCCCTTCGACGGTCGACCGTTCAGCTACATGAGCGTCGTACAACCGGTCTGGGACAAGCACTGCCTCTCCTGCCACGGCGCCAAACCGTCCAAGAATAGCCTGAACCTGACCGCGACCGCCCGCGGCGGCTTCGCCGAGTCGTACTGGAGCCTGTGCGGCGATCCGCAGGCGTTCTGGGGGGCAAAGACGAACCCGGAGAACGCCGCCAAAGCGCTGGTGCCGCGCTTCGGCGCCCGCAACCGCATTGAGGTGACCCCGCCGGGCGGCCTCTACGGCGCGCGGGGAAGCCGCTTGCTGAAGCTGCTGCGCGCTGGGCATGAGAACGTGTCGCTCGCGGCTGAGGACATGCGGCGCATTGCCACCTGGATCGACTGCAATGCCGTGTTCTACGGCAGCTACTTCCCCGAGGTCCAAGCCCAGGAATTGCTGGGCCAAGCGCCGCCGATGCCGGAGATTCAGTGACCAAGCGATTCGACCTATCCGATCTAGCCAACCGACTTAACTGACACCGCCGCGGGCGGACCACTGAGGAACCATGGACTGCAACATCTTACACGAGCTGGGTGAATGGGCCGCACTGGGGTTCTACGAGGGGCTTGAGTTGCCGCATCCCCGCGCTTACGGCCTGGCCTTCCGACGCCTCTATGAGAACCAGCCGGTGCGCGTGCCGGACGACCGCCTGCTCATCCCGTGCGAGCCCTTTTTTGAGGCCCGCAACATGGACAGTCACGGGGAATGGACGGGCTCGTCCTTCATCTGCAATTTCAATCATAACAGCGGCTTAGATACTCGCCCTGCCATCGCGGAGGAGAAGAAGAAGCGCTTCCCGCAGCATGCCGCCTTCATCGACACCCTGCTGGCCGACCTGCGCCCGCGGCTGCCGCACTTTGGCGGCTACACCCACAGCAATCCAGACATCCGCCGGGTGGTCAGTGAGGGCGTTGACGCCATGGAAGCCGAACTCGACCGGGAGTTGGCCGCGGTGCAGGCCCAGGCAGACGAGGCGACGGCGCTCCACCTGCTGCTGGCACTCAAAGACTACACCACCGGCCTGCGCTGCTACTACCAGCGCACGCTCGCGGCCCTCCGCGCCGCCCGCGACCTGGCCACGGGCGCTCGGCATGACGACCTGACCACCATCGTCACCGCCTTTGAGGGCTGCTTCCTCTGCCCCTCACAGACCTTCGTGCAGGGCCTGCTCGCGGTCAACCTGACCTGGATGCTCGATGGCTGCGACAGCATCGGCCGCGTGGACCAGGCCTTGGGAGACCTGTTCGAGCGGGACATCGAGGCCGGTACCCTCGACCTGCGCTTGGCCCGACGGCTGATCGATGAGCTCTGGCGGAACTTCGAGCGCTTCAATGGCTGGAACCTGCAAATCGGCGGGCGCCGGGCCGACGGCAGCGACGGCTGCAATGCGCTCACCCGCGAGTTCGTCCTGGCCTGCGGGCGTAACCGCTTCCGCCGACCCAACGTCGCCTTCCGCGTCACCCGCGACACCCCGGATAACCTGCTCAGCGAGGCGCTCAAAGCGCTGGCTGAGGGCAGCGGTCGACCGGCACTGTACAACGACGATCTCTACATCGAGACGCTGCTCAGCCTGGACCTCGGCCTGACCCCCGCCGACGCCACCGAGATCGGCTTCGGCGGCTGTACCGAGACCATGATCGCCGGCCTCTCCAACTGCGGCAGCCTCGAGGGCACGATCAACCTGGCCAAAGCCCTGGAACTGGCCCTGCACAACGGCGTCGACCCCAACACCGGCAACCAGGCGGGACCGGCAACGGGACGCTTTGAAGACCTCGGCGACTTCAAGGCGTTCATGGAGGCGGTTAAGGCGCAGATACGGGACC
Organism: uncultured Victivallales bacterium; assembly: GCA_903933565.1. Taxonomy (GTDB): domain Bacteria; phylum Verrucomicrobiota; class Lentisphaeria; order Oligosphaerales; family JAFGRS01; genus CAILUI01. Next base: position 12,560 of record CAIZKT010000393.1, read on the forward strand.
AGACCACCCGCTTTGCGAACTCCGCCAATACGGCGCTGCAACGGCGTTTCAGGGAGGGTGACCCCAAGCTCTACCGCACCTTTTTCACCCGCGACTGCGTGCGGAACCACCGTTCTTTCGAAGCCGGTGGGGCGCGTTACAACTGGTCGGTGGTGACCTACCAAGGCATCGCCAACCTGATCGATGGGGTGGCCGCGGTCAAACACTGCGTCTTCGAGCGCGGCGAGGTCGCCAAGGAGGCGCTGCTCCCAGCGCTCAAGGCGGACTTCGCCGGCTATGAACAGGTACTCGGGCCGCTGCAGGCTGCGCCCAAGTTCGGCAACGACGATCCGTCCGTGGACCGTGTTGGCGCGGCCATCATGGACTTCGCCTGCCGGGAACTGCTGGGGCACCGCACCGTGCGGGGCGGGCGCTTCCTGCCCTCGTGCATCGTCTTCGCCACCTATGCCCAGGCGGGCGAGGCGGTCGGGGCGACGCCGGATGGGCGGCGGGCTGGCACCCCGCTCAATGACTCGGTAGGCGCGGTGGCCGGGCGCGATACGCACGGGCCAACCGCTCTGTTGAACTCGGTGTCAGCCCTCCCCATGCACCTCGCCGCAGGCACCCCGGTGCTGAACCTGCGCTTTCAGAAAGAGACCCTGCAGCGCGCCGACGGGCGGCGGGCGGTGGCGGCACTCATCCGCGCCTTCTTTGGCCGCGGCGGCATGCAGATTCAGCTCTCGGTGATCAGCCGCGCCGACATGCTGGCGGCGCAGGCGACGCCCGAGCAGCATCGCGATCTGCTGGTCCGCATCGGCGGCTACAGCGAGTACTTCACGCGCCTCAGCCCAGCCTTGCAGAACAGCGTGATCGCCCGCACCACACTGGGATAACATCGACGTTATCATAGTCAGACTTCTTAGCCCGACGACCACCTTCTTCTGGCTCGAAGCTATACGTAGCTGGCGTATAATCACGGATGATGCCCTTAAGAAGCTGGAACTCCCGCTTCATCGCATAGTGGACGCGTGCCTGCACGGCACTCATCATCTTCAACGTACGCTCAAGAATAGCCAGTGTGGTGCCCACAGGAGCCTGTGCAGACA
>CAIZKT010000394.1:0-3521 GCA_903933565.1 uncultured Victivallales bacterium
TCTTTGTGTTCTTGGTGGTGAATAATCCAGGCTAATGACCAATGACTAATGACCACCGGGTCTGGCGTGTTGCGGCTACAGGATGCCGGGCCCGCGGACGCAGGCCCGGCATCGCAGTACGGGTTTGCTTGGTCATTGGGTGTTTCGTCATTCGTCCTTGGTTAGCGGGCGCCGCCCGCCTTAGGAGATTCCTGCGAGATGAGCACTTCCTGCTCCATCGAATTAAGTGTGGTGGTGCCGGTCTACAATGAAGAAGGCGCCGTTGCCGCGCTGGCCGCCGAAGTTGATCAGGCGCTGGCGCCGCTCGGTGGCGCCTGGGAATGCATCTGGGTGGACGATGGCTCCACCGACCGGACCGCGGCGGTGCTGGCCGAACGTGTGCCGGGAAGTCCCCACCGCCTGCTTGAACTGCAACGTAACAGCGGCCAGTCTGCCGCCCTGATGGCCGGGTTCCGGGCGGCCCGCGGCGCCGTGATCGCCACCCTCGATGGCGACGGGCAGAACCACCCTGCCGACCTCATTGCCATGCTCAAGCGGCTGCGCGTCGGCGACGTGGATGTGGTCAATGGCATCCGCGCCAAACGCCGGGATACGTGGGTGCGCCGGGCCTGCTCACGGCTGGCCAACGGCTTCCGCAATGGGCTCACCGGCGAACAGGTGACCGACGTCGGCTGCGCCATCCGCGTCTTCCGCCGCGAGTGCGCCGACTACCTGCCCGTGTTCAAGGGCATGCATCGCTTCCTGCCCACCCTGTTCCGTCTGCATGGCTTCAGGATCACGGAGATGCCGGTATCGCACCGTCCCCGCGAGACGGGTCGCACCAAGTACGGCATCAACAACCGCCTGTGGGTGGGGATTGTGGACACCTTGGCCGTGTGCTGGATGCAGCGCCGCGTGGCCGTACCGCGGATCAAGCGGGAACTACCGGGATGAGTAGCGCTGCCGTGCTGTGTCTTGGACTGGGAGCCCAGGCCCTCTTCGGACTCCGTTTCCTGGTCCAGTGGATCGCCAGCGAGCGGGCGGGCAAGAGCGTCGTGCCGGCGACCTTTTGGGGTATCAGCCTGGTGGCGTCCGTCCTGCTGTTGATCTACGCCGCCTTGCGCAATGACCCGGTGTTCGTCTCAGCTCAGGTCGTCTCCCTGGTGGTAGCGCTGCGCAATCTGCACTTGCAGCGGCGCTCCGCGCTCGCCGACAGGGTGGCGGGCGCCACGCCGCGGTCGCGTTGGCTGGAAACAGCCCTGGTCGGCGGCATCGTCATGACGACCGCCCTGGCGGCGGTGATGGCCGTGCTCCTCCCCGAGCCCGTGCCGCCGCTCTGGCTGCTGGTTGGGCTGATCGGCCAGTTCGTCTTCGGCCTGCGCTTTGCGCTGCAGATTCTGGCCAGCGAGCGCCAGGGCGAATCGGTGATGCCGCTGGGGTTCTGGTATTGCAGCATTGCCGGCTCTGCCCTGCTGTTGGCCTACGCCTGCTACCGCCTTGACCCCGTGTTCATGTTGGCCAATGCGCCCAATGTCTTGGTCTATGTGCGCAACCTGCAGTTGATCTACCGGGAGCGGCGACGCACCCTGGAAGCCCAACCGGGCAGGTTGCGCCGGAAACACCGGCTGCGCGGCTTCTTTCGCTTCGTTGCCCCACTGAACTACGCCGGGTTGCTGGCGGGGTGCTTCATCCTGCGTCAATTGCCGCGCCGCTGGCTGCTGGCTGTGGGCGCCTGGGCTGGCCTCTGCTGCTACCATCTGCGCCTGCGGCGCGGGATTGTGGAGAAAAACCTGGAGTACACTGGCCTGGGCGCCCCCGGCGAACGCCAGGCGCTAGTCCGGCGCATCTACCGCACCATGGGTCGCTATGCTGCCGATTTCCTGGCTTTCGACGAACGCCGCCCCCCACGGGTCCAGTGCCACCCCCCCGGAGCGCTCGATCGCCTGCGTTCCAGCGCCGACGGCAGACTCTTGGTCAGCGCTCATTTCGGCAACTGGGAACTCCTGGGATATGAGCTGAGGAAGTTTGTCCCCAGCCTGGCTGTGGTCGCCAAACCGCTGCGCAATCCGTGGGTCGACCGCTGGCTGACCCGTCGCCGGGAGCGCGGTGGAGTCCTGCTGGTTCTTCCCAAAGACGCACTGCGGCAGACCCTGCGCCTCGTCCAGGAGGGTGGCTACGTGGCCTACCTCATCGACCAATACCCCGGCCGCCGGGGCACCCCCGTGCCCTTCCTCGGCAAGACCGCTCTGACCGTGCGCAGTGTGGCCGGCATTGCCATCCTCTGCAAGGCCCGGATCGTGGCGGGATACGCCCGGCTCGAGCCGGATGGCTCGTACCTTATTGAGGTCGAGGAACCTGCGCCGATAACCGGCAAGGACAGCGATCGCCAGGACGCCATCAGCCAACACCTGCTCGCCCACAACCAGATCGTCTCGCGCTGGGTGGAGGCCTACCCCGAACACTGGTTCGGCTGGTTCCACCGCCGTTTCAAGGACGTGGTGCGCTACTGAGGCGGGGCTCGCGAACGACCACTCACGGGATATGACGGGCTTGGGTCCCATAGGGAGTAGCGCCTCGTGCCGAACGATTACATCCAGGAACTGGTGACGATCCTCGAACGCCTCCGCGCTCCCGGCGGCTGCCCCTGGGACCGGGAACAGACCCACGCCACACTGAAGCGCTACCTGATCGAGGAATGCGGCGAACTGCTGGATGCCATCGACGAGGGCGACGATGCCGCCATGGTCGACGAACTCGGCGACGTGCTCCTACAACTCGTCTTCCACGGCCAGATCGGCAAGGAACAAGGCCGGTTCACCCTCCAGGATGCGGCCCGCTCGGAGTGCGAAAAAATGCGCCGCCGTCATCCGCACGTGTTCGGCGACGCCCAGGCAGCGACGCCGGATGCCGTGGTCGAGCAGTGGGACCGCCTCAAGCGCAACGAGGCGCGCCACGCCCACAAGACCTCGGCCGTGGACGGCGTCCCGCGTCAGCTCCCCGCCCTGCACCGGGCCCAGGTCGTCTTGCGAAAAGCGGGCAAGAGCGGCTTCGAGTGGCCGGACGTCTCCGGGGCCATGGCCAAGGTCCACGAGGAGTTAGCCGAGGTCGAGGAAGCCTGCCAGGCGGGTGATCACAAGCGTACAGCAGAGGAACTAGGGGACCTGCTGCTGGCGGTGGTGAACCTCTGCCGCTGGCACGCTCTGGAGGCCGAGGACGTCCTGCAACAGGCCGTGCGCAAGTTCATGGCCCGCTTCCAGCGCCTCGAAACCGCCCTGCAGCAGGAAGGCAAGATCCTGGCGGAGATGCAGCCCGAGGCGATTGAGGCGCGCTGGCGCAGCCTGGCTCAAGGCTGAGCCCCAGGCAGGTCACGATGCGGCGGGAAGCTCGACCGTCCCGTGTAGGGCAACGTGTAGGGCAACGTGAAGGTCAGCGGCAAGCGCAGCGACGTCCGCTGCATCGGGCTTGCTATGCCAGCACCTTCATGTTTTCGTACAGGAATTCGGGCGCAAGGTCGGCGCCGTTCTCCCAAACGACGGTCTCCA
>CAIZKT010000395.1:0-18544 GCA_903933565.1 uncultured Victivallales bacterium
CCCGCCGGCCCTGGAGCCCGCGATGCCAAGCCCGTTTCGGGCAGGTTCGCGGTCTCCCCACTGGCCCTGGAGCCCGCGATGCCAAGCCCGTTTCGGGCAGGTTCGCGGTATCCCCCGAGACGGCAGAAGTCCGACTGGCCAGCCGGACGGACCGCCGACGGGGGAGAGAGCCCCGCCGGTCGGCGGGGCTGTGGCGGCGATATGTCCTGCCGGGCGGCAGGCCTGCTCTTGCCCTCCAGCAGAGCCCCCAAGCGCTGGCGCGGACCTAGCGAAGATCGCGGTCAAGTCTCCTACAAGGGGTCAGGGGCCAGGCCCCGGAGAAGCCCTCTCATGGGGTTTACTTGCCTGTAAATAACCTGGTTACAATACCCATGTTTTAGCTTTGCTAAGAGTCTGTTAATAACCATAGAAACGACTGTTTGGCGTGGGGTAATTTCAGTAAACTTATTTGAGTAAACATACTTGCATCGGCGGGACTTCCGGGGTACTTTTGGGGTAGTGGATGAGTCGGCACTGCGAGAGTCCGGGCGGGAGTTAGGTGGCCTTATGAGTATGGAGACAGAGCGGCGGGAGTTTTCCGAGTTGGTGCGTCAGAGTCGGCGGTCTCAGGGCTTGACCCAGGGGGAGGTGGCGGGGCGGGTTGGGATCACGAAGGGGGCGTTATCGCGTTATGAGTCTGGGGACGTGCGGGTGGTGGGCGAGGCGACGCTGCGCAGTTTGATCGAGGTATTGCAGGTGGTGGGGCCGGCGTGGCTGGTCGGGGCGGCGCCGGTGGAGCGTCCGGCGGGTGGGCTGGGGCGGTATTACTGTCCGACGCCCTTTTGTCCGCTGAACCAGGTGTTCATGACGCCCGGGCGGATCCACTTCATGCCGCAGCAGGTGGAGTCGTGTGCGGACGCCACGGTGGTGTGCCAGTGGTGCGGCGCGGAGATGCAGTCGCAGTGCCTGGACTGCGGAGCGGCGCTGGTTGAGGGTAGCGGGGTCTGTGTTGCGTGCGGCGCTGACTATGTGCCGTCGGCGCCAGTGGACGAGGCGACGTTGCGGGTGTTGCAGTTCAGTCCACCGCCGGTGGCAAAGCTGAGCCGGCCGGCCGTCGGGTTGCCGTTCTGGCAGCCCCGGTCGCCGCGTCCGGGAGCGGGGCTTCCCGCGGCGGGGTCGACGCCGGCCGAGAGGTGAAGAGCGGAGGTTCGTTGCATGGGGGCGCTGCGTGAATATCTGGGGGTGCTGCTGGCGGCGTGCCTGATTGCGTTGCCCGGGCTGTTGCTGCCGCGGGCGGCGAGGGCCGGGCTGGAGGGGGTCTGCCGCGAAGTGCTGATCATGCCGACCCAGGTGCTGACCTCGTGGGGGTTGGTGCAGGTTTGGGAGATGGGCGTGGGGCGGAAGGCGGCGGGCGAGAGTGCGGACGCCGAGATTCACCGCCAGTTCCTGGAGCGGCGTTGGCAGCTGGTGCGCCCCCTGCCTGAGGGGCACGGCTTCCGGGGCAGTCGGGTCTATCGTGCCGCCTACGATCTGGCCCTGCGTGAGCGCTACGTTGCCCTGGCGCAGTTTACCCGGGCGCCGGTGCTGTGGCCGCGGGCGGAGCCGTTCCGCGAGGGGGTGCGTCTGGCCTGTGGGAGTCGCCAGGGCGTCAGGGCGGGGGCTCCGGTGTTCACGGCGGCAGGTTGTCTGGCCGGGCTGGTGGACGCCACCATGCCTTTGACCTGTACGATGAGTCGCTTGGGGGCGGATCACATCCGCCTGTTTTGCGATGTGCTCGGTCGCGATGGCGTGCAGGGGCTTCTGGTCGGCGACTGGAAGCAGCGCAGCCTGGACGGGCCGGATGCCCGGGTTGGCCGACTGGAGTTGCAGGTGGCTTCGCGGGGCACCTCGGTGAAGGTCGGAGACGCGGTGGTGACTGCCTCCTCGGCGGCGACCGAGGCGCAGGGGCTGTTGCCGGGCGGCATTCACGTGGGCTGGATCGACGCGGTGGAGACGACGGAGGAGGGCTACGTCCGGGCGCGGGTGAAGGTGCAGTTGCCGGGGGACAGCCGGGTGCTGTACGCGGTGACGGGCCGCTCGGCGGTGGAAGGCAGTGCCATCGAGAAGGACCCGAAGGCGGCACAGGCCCGCTACATGGCCGAGATGCGGCGGGTGTCGAACATCGAGCAGGACCTGATCCAGGGAGCGGTGCGTCAACTGCTGGGGACTCTGAAGGCGGGCGAGTCCGCCGGGGCCTTGGCGCGGGTGGCGTTTGCGCTCAAGAGTCGGCGTCCGGAGAGCTTCTACCAGGTCGCCGACGCCGCGGGGCCGGCGGCGTTGGGTTTACGGCCCGGGGTGGCCTGCCTTGCCAGCGGCGGCCTGGTGGGGATCATGGTCCGCGAGAATGACCTGCTTCGGCTGCGGCTGTTGACCTCATCCGAGATCGCGGTGCGGGTTGAGGTCGTGCAGCCCAACGGCGTGCGTTACCGGGGTTTGCTGGCGGCTGCCGACGGGGCTCAGGCGCTGGAGCCAGTGCCCGAGGGGTGGGCTCTGCCCGGGCATCCTCGGCTGCAACTGGTCAGCCTGGAGAATGAGGGCTTGCCCTTGCTCTTGCCAGCCGATGTCATCACCGCGGCGGGGGGTGTCCTGGCGCTGCCGCCCGGCATCCCGGTGGGCCGCCTGGTGGCGGCTCGAGAGGATCTGTTTACCCCCGGCTGGCAAGTGCAGCCCTATGTGGATTTTGGGGCGCTTACCTACTGTACCGCGTTGGTGCCGACGGTGACGGACGCGGTGACGGCGTACCGTTCCAGCGCCACGCTCCGGCAGGCGGCGCCCGAGCAGACTCCTTAACCCTCGGAGTGTCGTGGTTATGGCGGCGGACACAGCGATGTCAGCGGAACGGCCTGGGGCAGGTGCGGCAGACCCCGTGGGCGCCTTGCGGGCGGCTCAGCGGCAGTTCTGGGTGGACCTCGCCGCGGCAGCCGGGACGTGGGGGCGGGGCATTCTGGCCTGCCTGGCTGGGGCGGCGCTGATGCAGGGGGTGCTGTCCGCCTTTCCGGCGCTGTTGTGGTGGGAGGTACCGGTGACGGTGCCGGTATCGGCGCTGATCATCGCCCTAGTGGGACTGCGCTGCGCGCCGCAGTGGGGCTCGGTGTTTGCCGCCTTCGCGGGGCTGCTGGCGGACGCCGCGGGGCCGGCGCTCCTGGGGGGCACGGCGTGGGCTTATCTTCCCGTGGCGGTGTGTTTTACGCTACTGCATCGCCGTCTGCGCCGGGATCAGGCGGTGACCTTGATGCTCTACGCCGCGGCTCAGGCTCTGGCGCAGACCGCGGGGACCTACCTGGGCTTGCGCTGGGCGGGGTTGACGAGCACTGCCGGGCATGTGGCCGGAGCGACCATCTTTCTGGCGGTGGTGCTGACCGCGATGGCGGCCGGGGTGGCGGCCGGGGCGCTGCGGTTCATGGCGGCGGTACACCGTCACTTTAGGAGGGCAGCGTGATGCCGAACGAGGTACAGGCCGATCGCGATGCCGGTCTCAAGTGCCTGACGCTCGGGTGTCTGATGCTGGGCGGCCTCGGTGGACTGCTGTGGGCGCACTGGCATCAGACCCGCTACCGCGAGGCGGCGCGCCAGGCGTTTGAGAACGACGCGGTCCGCATCGCCTCGGTATGGACGTACCGCGCCCCGGTATGCGACCGTTACGGCACGCCGCTGAATGTGACGGTGGATGAGTATGCGCTGGCGATCCAGCCTTCGCTGGTGCGGGACATTCGCTCGACGCGCCGTCAGACGCTGGACCTGGTGGAGGAAGAGATGGCGCGTCTGACCATCGATCTCTGGCCCCGCCAAGCCCAGGTCAAACGGGTGCCGCGCGAGGATATCGAAGCGCACCTATTGCGGGCTTCGCCCATGCCGCTGATTCTCTGGCGCGACCTGGACAGCGAGACCTTGCAGCGCTGGCTGCTGGCGCGGAGGCGCTATCCGGCGGTGGATCTGGTGCGTCTGCCGAAGCGCGTTTACCACTTGCCGGACCTGGCGCCGTTGACGCGTGGGCGCGCCTACCTCACCCGGCGTGGTGGCGGCGAGCTGAATGGCGACTGCGACTTTCCCGACCTGACCATGGCCGGCTGGTTCGGGGCAGAGCGCTGGCGCGATACGGAGCTCTGCGGTCAGCCTGGGGTTGAACGGCTGTTTCTGGACGCGGTGCTGTTTCGTCAGCGCACCCTACGGCAGGCGGATCCGGTCACGGGGAAGCCGGTCACGTTGTGCCTTGACATGAACCTGCAGCAGTGGGCTCAGGAGGCGCTGGCCGGGATGAGTGGCGGTCTGGTGGTGATGCGGTTTGACGGCGACATCCTGGCCTTGGCGGACGCGACCGAGGGCGTGCCGATTCTGTCCCTGGAGGCTGAGCACCGCGTCTGGCAGGAGGCTTTGCGCGGGCAGCGGGTGACGGAGGCGAATCGTTGCCTGGCGGACGCTACGGCTCCTGGGTCCACGGTTAAACCGCTGGTGGCGCTGGCTGCCTTGCAGGCGGGCGTGATCACTCCAGAGACGCGGTTTGAATGCACCGGCCGGGTGCTCTATGGGCGCAACACCTCGGTGCATTGTAACAAGCTGGCCGGGCATGGCTGGGTGAATCTTTACCAGGCGTTGGGCATGTCGTGCAATGCCTACTTTTTGCAGGTGGCGGAGAAGGTAGGCTGGCAGCGTCTCCGCGCCATGATGCTGGCGGCCGGACTGGGGCAACTACCCGGTGAGGGGCTGACGCCACCCGGGGAGGCCGCGGGGCTCCTGGATGCGCGCTGTGCGCCGGGGGTGGTGGACAGCCCGGACTGGAAGCGCGAGCATTACAAGAGCCCGGAGGAGCAGGTATGGCGTCCGATCGACACCGGGTTTCTGGCCCTTGGGCAGGCCGACACCCGGGTGACGACGCTGCAGGCGGCGGTGCAGGCCATCGCGGTGGCTACGGGTAAGCGCGTGCGGCCGCGCCTGTTCGCCGACGAATCACGGCAGTCCGTGGACTTACCGGTGGAGCCGGTGTGGCGCGAGGCGGTGATGCAGGGCCTGCGCGAGGTGGTGCATGGCCCGCACGGTACGGGTCGGACGGCGCGGGTAGGCGGGGTCACCTTGGCGGCCAAGACCGGCAGCGCCCAGGTGGGCACCGCGGACTCGCCGCGCACGGATGTCTGGATGGTGGTGATGTATCCGGGCTATGCCAACGAGGTGCGGCTGGTCATTGCCGCCATGGCTCATGACCAGACCAGCGGCGGTCGTGATCTGGGTCACCGGCTGGGGCGGCTGGTCGAGCGCATTCAGGAGTGGGAATCATGGACCGAGGACCGACGTCGGCAATGGCCCGATGGCGGCAACGCCGGGACCGTGGCGCAGTTAGCCCGGTAGCCGACGACCGCAGCCGGGATGCCACCCGGAGCGAGGGCAGCAACGACAACACGCCGACGGAAGCGGCGGGGTCGCCGCGTTTCTTTGAGCACCGCAGTGCGCTTGTCGCGGCCGGCGACCTTTCCGCCAGCAGTCGTTGGCGCGAACGGCTTGGCCGGGCTTCTCGGCGGGAACGGGCTCAGACGTCTTTACTCGTCTGCTCAGAACCCCAGCCGGACCAGAAGATGAAGGTGATACCGAGTAGGCGCTGCCTCGATGAGGCCGCGTCCAACGCCAGCCCTATCGAGGCAGGCGCTACCCGCTCGGTCCCGCCGCCGAGGGTTGACTCGTGGTTCCGTCGGGGAAGGTGTTCAGAGGCTGGCGTAGCGGAGGCGTCGGTGCTTGCCCCGGAGTCCGCCCCGGTGTCTGCCCCGGCGGTGGTGGCCGGGCGGGTGGGTGAGGTGAGCACGACTCTGCGCGGCAAGGCCGTGTCCGCCATGGCGCGCTGGCGCCAGCGCCGTGGGCCGGACGGGGACGTGGCGGTGGGTCCAGGACGGGACGGTGGGCCGCCTGTCGCTCCCTTCACCTCCGAGCTGACCCGCGATATTCTGCGGCTGGCCCCAGCGCTGCTGCTCTGCCTGATCGGGATCGCGCTGACCTACGGAGTCTGCGTCCCGATTGACGGCGCTCCCGAGCGGCTCTACTGGCGGCGGCAGATTTTCTTCCTGGCGGTGGGGCTGGGCTTGTACGCGCTGATCGGCAAGCTCCCGAGCGTCCCGATTTCGCGGCGGACGACGCAGCGGGTTCTGTATGGTGTTTTCTGCATTTTTCTGCCGGTGCTGGTGTTACTGCTTGGCCGCACCACGGGTAATGGCATGCGCTGGCTGAGCCTCTTCGGACTGCTGTCGATTCAACCTGCGGAGTTCGCCAAGATCGTTTTGATCTGGGTGGTGGCAGAACTGGTCAACCCGGACCAGCCCCTGAACCGCATCGGCCGGGTTCGGCGCAACCTGTTGGCCTTGTTGGCGGTTGCGGCGCCGGTGGGGCTGGTGTTCCTGGAACGTTCCATGGGCAACACGGCCTTGTTGTGTCTCTCAGTGGGTACGGTGCTGGCCACCCGCTGGTTCTCCTGGCCCATCCTGATGGGGCTGTTTCTGGCCGGAGTGCTGGGTCTGATCCCGGTGGGCCAAACCATCATGGAGATTCGCAATCCCACTCCCGGCATCAATACCGCTCGTCTGGAAGGGCGCGCTGGCCGCCCGGAGCCAGAGCCTGTCCCGCTGGGTCTGACCGTGCGCGAGGTGAGTTCCGTGGTAGCCCCTGCGGGTGCCACCGGGCTGCTGTCGCACTGCCCGGACCGGTTCGCCTGCTACCTCAGTCAGGCCGGCGGCTGGAACGCCCGGCAGGCCTTGCGCTGCGTGCGCCTCGGCGGCGTCGAGGGCAGCGGCTACCGCCACGGCAGCATCACCATCCTGGGCTACCTGCCACGCACGGTGCAGCACACGGATTTCGTCTACTGTGTGCTCAGTGAATCCTTTGGCTTCTGGGGAGGTCTGGTGGTTCTGGGGTTGATCGGCTGGCTCATCGTGGTGATTCTCTGGAACGGGGTCCATTCGCGCCATCCGGCCGCCTGGTCGTTCAGCGTGGGTTTTGCGACGCTGCTGTTTCTGCAGACCCTGATTCACGTCGGGATGGCGCTGCGGCTGTTGCCGATCATCGGCATCCCGCTGCCGTTCGTAAGCTACGGCGGGTCATTTCTGGTCACCAGTCTTGCCGCTCTTGGTCTGGTGGCGCGCTACGATGCTCCGGCGGGGGCCTTGCAGCCGCTCACGGCGCCGCAGAGCAGCGCCGACGGGAGGGTGCAGCCGGGTGACAGGCGTTTGCAGCAGCCTGATTTGCTCCCGGCCCCGGCGACCTCCGCGCCGACCTGATGGCACCCATCGGCTTCATTTTTTTGCTTTCCCAAGGGGTTGTATTCGGCAGTCTTTCGTGATATTTGTAGGAGTAGTTTGGATTAGTTTAGGATGGCTTCAGGGGCGAGCGAGGGAAGATGCTGACTGCTGGTCAAGGGCGTCGGCTGTTCACCGGGGAGCACGCATATCGCGTGGACTCACAGCGGCGTATTGCCTTGCCGACGGCCTGGCGTGGTGAGAGTGAGGGGGAGCGGGCCTTCATGCTGCTCACGCACGAGCAGCCCTGTATTCAGATGATGCCGCTGGCGCTGTTTGAGAAGTTGCTGCCGCGGCTGGAGGAGGAGCTTCTGCGCAATCCCGACGCGCTGGTCTCGACGAACAGTCTGGCGGGAGCGGCGGCGGCTGTGGTGGTTGACCGGCAGGGGCGTTTCGCCTTGACCTCGGCGCTGCTGGCGCACGCCGAGATTACGGATCGGGTGGTGCTGGTTGGCGGCTTTCTGACGATTGCGCTGTGGGCTCCCGAAGTTTGGGAGAAGCGGCGTGAGACGGCGGTCAAGGCGAACCGGGTGTTGCGCCTCGCCGCGGCTTCGTCGGACGATCTGGGTGAGGCGTTCCGCCGGGCTATGGGAGTGGGGAAAGTGGAATGAGTGGCGGGCACGAACCAGTCTTGCTGGCGGAGGTGGTGGAGCACCTGGCTCGGCCGCCGGTGCGGCGGATTGTGGATGGCACCGTGGGCTTAGGCGGCCACGCCGCCGCCTTGTTGCAGCGTCTGCCGGAGGCGGAACTGCTGGGGCTGGACCGCGATGCCGAGGCGTTGGCGGTGGCGGCGGAGTCGCTGCGCGGCTACGGGGCGCGGGTGCATCTGGTACAGCGCCCGTTTTCGACTCTGGCGGAGGCGGTGTACGATCTAGGCTGGGCGACGGTCGACGCGGTGCTGCTCGACATCGGGGTGTCCTCGCCGCAGATCGACACGGCGGCGCGGGGCTTCTCGTTCCGACGCGAAGGGCCTCTGGACATGCGCATGGACCGGCGGGACCGGCTCACGGCTGCGGGGATTTTGAACACCTGGTCGGAGTCAGAGCTGGCGCGCTTGTTCCGTGAGTATGGCGAGGAGTCCAAGGCCAGGCAGGTAGCACGGGCGGTGGTGGCCCGGCGCGAGCAGCGTCCCTGGAGTCACACGGTGGAACTGGCCGAGTTGCTGGAGCAGCTCCTCAGTCGGCCTGGCGCCCGCGGTCTGCAGGTGGCGAGCCGCTGCTTTCAGGCGTTGCGGATGGCGGTGAACGATGAACTGGGCGAGTTGGAGCAGGGGTTGCAGGCCGCGGTCGAGGTGCTGGCCCCGGGCGGCCGCCTGGGGGTGATCACGTTCCACTCGCTGGAGGATCGTCTGGTCAAGCAGTTCGTCCGCCAGGAAGCGATCGACTGCGTTTGTCCGCCGAGCTGTCCGGTGTGCATCTGCAGCAAAGTGCCCCGGTTGGCGCCGGTGACGCGCAAGTCGGTGACCGCGTCCGCGGCGGAGTTGGAGCGTAATCCGCGGGCGGCGCCGGCGCGGTTGCGGGTGGCCGAGCGCCTGGCGGGGCAACGGACTCGCGCGACAGGGTCGCCGCGCTGAGTCATCGGGAGAGGAGAGAGACGATGGGACGCACGAAGCCGGTGATGTACAAGCGCGTACGAGTCAACCCGCTGGAGGAGAAAGGCCGGGTGGGCGCCGCGGGCTACGTGGCCGTGTTCATCATCCTGCCGGCGTTTGTCCTGGGTTTAGCCTTCATCAAGCTGAACAGCGAGCAGGTCAAGCTCAAACGCCAGCTCACCGAGATGCGCCGTGACTTTGGGCTGCGCTCAAAGGAGCTGCTCAACCTCGGTCTGGAGGTGGAGATGTACCGCAACGGCTCCCGCATCTTCACCCAGATCGAGCGCCTGGGGCTGGGGTTGCGGATGCCGGAGCGGGGTCAGGTGACACGGGTACGCGGCGGCGCGGCTCCGCTGCGGGGCAGTCAGGAACGGGCGAACACCGAACTGGCGAACGCGGATCAGGGAGGGTGAGAGCGGGCATGAAACGCATTCACTGGCTGACTCGGCTCGGGCTGGTGCTGGTGGGGCTGATGGCAGCCTACACCGTTCTGGCCATCCATGTCTATCGCCTGCAAGTGGTGCGCCACGAAGAATTGCACACCAAGGCGCAGGAAAAGTGCCTGACCAGCCGCACGCAACTGGGCCGCCGCGGCTCCATCTATGATAGTCTCGGCAGGCCCTTGGCCGGCAATATGGCTTGCCGGGACATCCTGGCTGAGCCGCAGTACTTCAACTGCCCGCGTCAGGAGATTATCGAGACCCTGGCGACGGAGTTGAAGCTTTCCCCAGCTCTACTGCGGGCCCGTTTTGCGCGGGCTGACAACGCGGCTGGCAGGCCGGTAGAGGTGGTGGTCGCGCGCCAGGTCGACATCCGCATCACCGAGCACCTCAAGGAGTACCAGTTCCGTGGCCTGCGTTACGTAGACAGTTACCGGCGCTTCTACCCGAAGAGCCGCCTGCTGGCCAACTTGGTCGGTTTTCTGGATGACAACGGCAAGGGGTCGAGCGGCATTGAACAACTCATGGAGAACCACTTACGGCCCAGCAGCGGGCGTACCGTGTTCGAGCTTGACCGGCGCGGTCGGCGGCTGGAATCAGGGATCTACCGTGAACGGCAAGCCGCCGACGGCTGGGACGTGTTTCTGACGGTCCAGGAACCGATCCAGCAGGTGGTCGAGGACGAACTGGCGGCCATGGCCAAGACCTTCGCTCCGAAAGCCGCCTATGCGCTTATGATGGACCCCTCCACCGGCGCCATCATGGCCTGGGCGCAAGTGCCGAGTTACGATCCGAATGAGCGGGATTCGATGCGCAACCCAGACTCGTGGCAGAACTTCATTCTGACCCACGGTTTCGAGCCTGGCTCGATTATGAAAGGGGTCTCGGTGGCGGGGGCCTTGGACTATGGCGTGGTCAACTTGAACAGCTCCTTCTTCTGTGAGCGTGGGTGCTGGTTCTATGGCGGCAGGCCCTTGCGGGACAGCGGGCACCGGTACGACACGATGACGGTGGCGCAGATCATCCAGAAGTCCTCGAACATCGGCACGGCCAAGATTGCCTTGGCCATGGGCGACCAGCGGTTGTACGAGGTTCTCAGCCGCTTCGGTTTCGGCAAGGCGGTCGAGCTGGGTTTTCGCGAATCTGGCGCGGGCGCGCCGGTGCTGTTTCCCTCGGAGGCGACCGGGATCCTCCGTGAGTTATCGCAGTGGGATACGCTATCGGTGACCCGTTTTCCCATTGGGCAAGGGGTCTTGGTGACGCCCTTGCAGATGGTCCAGGCGTACGGCTCGCTGGCCAACGACGGGGTGATGCTGCAGCCCTACATTGTGGATCACATCCGCAATCCGAAGACGGGTGAGGAGCGCTATTCCGAAGTTGTGAACAAGGGTCGCACGGTTCGGCCGGAGACCGCCAGCCAGATCACGCAGGCCTTGAAGCTCGTCACCCGGGAGGGGGGTACGGCCCCGAAGGCGGCGGTGCCGGGCTACGAGACGGCTGGCAAGACGGGCACGGCCCAGAAGTGGGTCCCCGGTGAGGGCGGGCGCGGGGGTTTTTACCCCTCCGACCGCTGCATTTCTAGCTTCATCGGTTATGTGCCCGCGGAGGCCCCGGCCTTCGTTCTGTTGGTGGTAGCGGACGAACCGACCCGCGGGGGGAGTCGTTACGGTGGCATCGTGGCGGCGCCCACGTTCAGCCGCATCGCGGAGCGCACCCTGCGTTACCTGCAAGTGGCCCCGAGCGCGTCGGCGACCGCGCAGATGGGTCGGCAGAGGGGAGCGGGAAATGGCACTGCCGAGTCTGACTTTACGGGCGTACCGTGAGGCCTTGGGCGACCTCTGCGTCGGCCTGACCGGGGACCCGGACACGCCGCTCAGCGGCGCCTGCGCCGATTCGCGCCAGGTGCAGCCTGGGACTCTGTTCTGCGCGATCCCGGGAGCGCGGCAAGACGGCGGCGCCTATGCCGCGGAGGCGGTGCGCCGGGGGGCCGGAGCCGTGGCCACGGTGCGGCCCTTGGAGCTGGTTTCGGCGGTGCCGCAACTGCTGGTGCGCGATGCCTACGCCGCGGCGGGTCGAATCGCGGAGTGCGCCGCCGGGTTCCCGGCTCGGCGCCTGCGCCTGCTGGGGGCTACGGGCACCAATGGCAAGACGACCTGTGCCTACATTCTGCGCCATCTGCTGCGTGCTCACGGCCAGGTCCCGGGCATGGTTGGGACCGTCTGCTACGACCTGGGCGACCATGAAGTCGAGGCCGATCGCACGACGCCGACGCCATTCGAGTTGCAGGATCTCTTCGGTCGCATGCTCGGCGGCGGCTGCGGCTGGGCCGTGCTGGAGATGTCGAGCCACGCCCTGGCACAGCGGCGGGCCGGCACGGCGCGTTTCGCCGGGGCGTTGTTCACCAATCTGACTGGCGATCATCTCGATTATCACAAGACCATGGAGGCCTATTTCGAGGCGAAGGCGTTGCTGTTCAGGGAGTACCTCGAGCCCGGCGCGCCCGCGGTGATTAACCTGGATGACCCCTATGGTCGGCGTCTGGCGGAGCGTCTCAGGCAGGCTGGCGGAGCGCGGTTGGTGACCGTCGGCAGTCAGGAGGCGGACTGCTTGTGGCAGGAGGTCAGGTTGGGGTTTTCAGGCTGTCGTTTCCGCCTGCGCCTGGGCTCGGAGGAGGTTGAGATCGACTCGCCGCTGATCGGGCAGCACAACGTCGCTAACCTGGCCTGCGCCGCGGCCTTGGCGCAGGCCTGCGGCATCCCCGCCGGGGCTATCGCCGCCGCCTTGCGTGATTGCCAGGGCGCCCCGGGACGTTTGCAGGTCCTTTCCTCCCCACGCGGGGTGGCGGCCTACGTCGACTATGCCCACACGGACGACGCTTTGGAGAACGTGCTAAAGGCCTTGCGTCTGCTGTGTCCCCGGCGGCTGCTGGTGGTTTTCGGCTGCGGCGGCGACCGGGACCGGACCAAACGCCCGCGGATGGGTGCTGTGGCCGCCCGCCTGGCGGACCGCGTCTTCGTGACCAGCGACAACCCTCGCACCGAGGATCCCGAGGCGATCATGGCGGAGATTCTCGCCGGCATTCCGGCAGGCACCGCGGTGCAGGTGACTGCGGACCGGCGCCAGGCGCTCAGACAGGCCATCGCCGAGGCCGAGGCCGGAGACATCGTCCTGGTGGCCGGCAAGGGCCACGAGCCCTACCAGGAGATCCAGGGCGTGAAGCACCCCTTCGATGACGTCAGCGAAGTCCGCCAGGCCATGGGGCTGGCGCCAGCTCAGCTCCCCGTCGAACGGTAGTGGCGCACGCCGACCTGCCAGAGGCCGAGGGCGACGGCCAGGAAGGCCAGCCCCGCGGCGGGGGCGAGCCAGGACCAGAGCACCCCCAGGCGTCCCAGTTCATGGGCGCGACCGAGCACCCCCAGGCCCGGGTAGTAGGTGACGCAGGCCAGGGGCACCACGACGGTGAAGAAGCCGCGGAACCAGCGCCGGTAGATGGGTAGCGGGTACTGGCCGGTCTCAGCGCCGCCGTAGGTTACGGTGTTCATCACTTCGAGACTCTCGGTGGTCCAGAAGGACAAGGTCGCCTGCAGCACGAACAGGCCGACGAAGAGAGCGGCCCCGCCGGTGACCGCGCTGAGCACCTGCAGCAGCCGGAGCGGGGTCAAGGGCACCTCGAGGCGGGTCAGGGCCCAGGTCAGCACTGCCGCGCCCTGCAGGAAACGCCCCACCCGCATCAGTTGCAGGTCGGTTGCGGCCACCTGGAACCACAGCGGCTGGGGGCGTACCAGCAGCCGGTCGAAACCGCCGTTCTTCACCAGTCGGTCGAAGATATCAAAGCCGCGGCCGAAGGATTCGGCTAAGGCAAAGGCGACCTGAACCAGCCCATAGAACAGCGCCACCTCTGGCAGGGTCCAGCCCCGTAGTGTGTTGAAGCGCGCGAAGAGCGCCCAGATGCCGACCACCTCGATGCCTGAGGCGAGCAGGCTCCCGAGGCTCTGCATCAGGAACGAGGCCGGGTACTGCATCTGGGAGCGCACCGAGGCAGCGGCGAAACTCAGATATAGCCGTGGCAGATACATCCGGTCGGTCAGCCCCCTTGCAGTACGACACGCTTCATGGCCCTGGCTACCAGCCCGCGCCCCAGCACCAGCAGTAGCACCAACCAGGCCAGTTGACGGAGCAGGACGGTGCCCGCGGCGGCCGCCGGAATATGGCCCACCAGCACTCGGTAGGGCAGGTCGCAGAGGCCGCTGAACGGCAGCCAGGCCAGGCCGCGCTGGGCCCAGTCGGGGAACAGGGGCAGGGGGATGATCATGCCACTGAGCAGATAGGTGACCATGGAGATGATCTGGCTGACGCCCTGGCCCGAGAGGGTCCAGAATACTCTGATGGTCATGAGGGTGCCGATGGCGGCACTCAGGAGGGTGGCGGCCATCAGACAGGCGGCGCCAGCCAGCGCCGCAGGCCAGCCTGGCCACGGCAGCCAGCCGGCCGCCGCGGCGAGAGCCAGGATCGGCAGGCAGCGCATCATGGCGGGCACGATGCGGTTGGCGATGGCGCGGCTGTACCACAAGGTAAACAGATCGACTGGCCGTAGCAGCTCGTAGGCCACGTCGCCGCTGCGGATCATCCCGGCGATGTCCTCGTCCACCCGCAGGGGGATCAGGGCGAAGAAAGCCTGGCCCAGCCAGATGTAGCTGCACACCTGGGCCAGGCTCATCGGCGGGGTCGTGATCGCGTTCTCGTAGAAGGCGGTCATGACCATCATGCGGATCAGGCCCCAGAATACCTGGGTACACAGCCCCGCCAGGGCGGCGGCGCGGTATTGGAGCAGCGCCCGGAAGCGCGCGCTGAACATGGCGATATAGGGTGTCATACCCCGGCGGCCTGGTAGAGCTGGGCGACGACCTGCTCGATGGGTGGGTTCTCCACAAACAGATCGCGGACTTCGCACTGCGCCGCAACCTGCGCAATGAGCGCGGCAACGGGCGTGCAGCGTGGATCGAATTTGAGGACCAGCCGTTGGCCCTCGTTGCTTATGACCTCGGTGCCGGCAATCTGCGGCGTCGCCGGGCGGGCCAGGTCGGCGACGAGGCGCCGTTCGGGGGTGACTCGGCGGCGGAGGTCAGCCAAGCTCCCATCGCAGAAGAGGCCGCCGTGGTGGATGACCACGACCCGGCTGCACAGGGCCTCGATGTCATCCATGTCATGGGTGGTCAGCACCACGGTGATGCCCTGATCGCGGCTGAGTTGGCGGATGACGTCGCGCAGAGCCAGTTTGCTGACCGCGTCCAAGCCGATGGTTGGCTCGTCGAGGAAGAGGATCTGCGGGCCGTGCAGCAGGCTGGCCACCAGGTCGGCTCGGACCCGGAAACCGAGGCTGAGCTGGCGCACTGGCGTGCTCAGGAAAGGGCCGAGCGCGAGCCGTTCGGTCAGGAGGCCAAGACGCTGCCGCCAGGCGGGGGTTGGGATGCGGTAGAGGCGTTGCAGCAACTCGAACGACTCGACCAGAGGCAAGTCCCACCAGAGCTGGGTGCGTTGTCCGAACACCACGCCGATCTCCTGGGCGGTGGCGCGCCGTTCCTTCCAGGGGACACGCCCGAGCACCTCGACGGTTCCGGCGTCGGGCACCAGGATGCCAGAAAGTATCTTGACCGTCGTGCTCTTGCCGGCGCCGTTGGGACCGATGTAGCCCAGGATCTCACCCGGTTGCAGGCTGAACGACACCTCCGCCAGGGCGGTTACCGTCCGGGTTCGGCGGCGCCAGAGCCCCAGTAACGCGCCACGGACGCCGGGCTGGCGCTCATGCACCTGGAAGGTCTTGCGCAAGTTCTCCACGCGGATCGCGGTCATGGCTTCTCTCCGCGCGCCGGGGCTGAGCGTAGCCACTCGACCAGGCGGTCCAGGCCCGCTTCCGGCCCGACGCTGGCGCGGTAGCCGAAATCCGTGGCCGCACGGCGATGGCTGAACCAGTGTGCCTGGGCCAGTTGGGAGACGGTAAAGCGGGTCAGACGCGGTTCGCCGAGGGCCGGGATGGCCGCGTGCAGCGCCTCGAGGGAGCCCGCCAGGCCCCGGGCCAGCCATAGCGGCAAGCGCCGCTGCACGGGTGGCAGCTCCAGGCGGCGCAGTACCGCGTTGATCCAGTCCCACAGCACCACCGGCTCGTCGTCGCCGATGAAGTAGGCCTTGCCGCCGCAGCGGGCTTGCCCTGTCAGCTCCGTAGCGGCGAGCACATGGGCGTGGGCGGCGTTATCGACGTAGGTGATGTCGACGCGCTGGTCGCCACGGCCAATCCTGGCCAGGCGCCCGGCCCGTGCCGCCTGCACCACGCGCGGCAGGAGGTGCGGGTCCCCGGGGCCCCAGATCAGGTGGGGTCTGAGGGCGCAGGTGCGCAGGTGCCTGACGTCGCTCTCGCTGTGGGTTGGCCCATAGGCTGCCGGGTCGTTGGGAACCATCTCCCAGCCATCGGCGGCCAGGACCATGCGCTCCGCCACGGCCTTGCTCTCGGGGTAGGCGGCCTGATAGCG
The DNA here is from genome assembly GCA_903933565.1 of uncultured Victivallales bacterium. Taxonomy (GTDB): domain Bacteria; phylum Verrucomicrobiota; class Lentisphaeria; order Oligosphaerales; family JAFGRS01; genus CAILUI01. Next base: position 15,842 of record CAIZKT010000395.1, read on the forward strand.
CCGGGGATAGGGCAGAGTCTCGTCACCCCCCTCGATGTCGGCCTCGCCGATGACCACGCTGGGGGAGCTGGTGTAGACCAGGGCGCCGACCTTGTTCTCCAGGCAGGCCCGCAACACGTTCGCGGTGCCCTTGACATTGATCTCGAAAAACTCCCGGCGGGGCCCCCAGACGCCGGCCATGGCCGCCGCGTGGAAGACGACCTCGCGGTCCGCACAGGCACGCTGGCAGGCTTCCAGGTCGCGCACATCGCCCTGAGCGCACTCGATGCCTTGCCGCTCCAGGTCGGGGTAGGGCCGACGTCCGAGCACGCGCACGCGGTCGCCCCGCGCCAGGAGCATCTCGGCCAGGCGTCGGCCCAGGAAGCCACCGCCCCCCGTGACCAGGGCCTTCACGCGCCGCGGTCCTTGAGGCCACGCTCGTAGAAGCTGACGATGCTGCGCAGGTAGGCGACGGGCATGCCCGTGTCGTAGTGCTCCCCGTCGACCACTTGCGCCAGGAGGCCCTGATCCTGGCGCAGCGCGTCGATGGCGGTGGTCAACTGGATTTCGCCGGCCTGACGCTGGTCCGTATCGATCTGGCGCTGCAGGTACTCGAAGATGCGCGCGGTCAGGACGTACTGCCCGTAGACACAGAGGAAGCGGTCCGGCGGCAGTCCTTCGGTGGTCAGGTTGTGGCGGGCGTAGTCGGCGCTGGGCTTTTCGACGAAGTCCGTGACGCTGGCCAGGGTCCGTCCCGGATTGAGCCAGGCGCCGGCCATGGTGCCATAGTGACAGACCTCCTCGGCGGCGGCGAGGTAGGCACCGACCACGCTGACCTGGCCGCCGGCGTTGAATGCATCAATGACCTGACGGGCGCAGGTCCGGTCCGAATTCGAGGCGTAGATGTGATCGCCAAGCAGGAGCAGGAACGGTTCCTGGCCTACCCATTCACGGGCGCAGTAGACGGCGTGACCGAAACCGAGCTGCTCGGTCTGCGGGATGAAGGTGATCCGAGCGCCGATGTCGGCGAGTTCGTGGCAGGCCCGGCGAGCCTTTTCAGGCAGCTTGTTGTAGTGTTCGGGCGAAGGCAGACTGCAGAAGAATTGCTGGTAGTAGGGCTCGTCGCCGGCCCGCACGATGATGGCGATTTCCTCGATCCCGGCACTGCAGGCCTCCTCGACGATGGCCAGCAGGATAGGCTTGCACTGGCCGTCTGGGGTGACCAGCGGCAGCATCTCCTTCTTCACCGCCTTCGTGGCCGGGAACATGCGGGTGCCGAAGCCGGCGGCGGGGATCACGGCTTTACGCACGAGCTTGGGCGGTTTCAGATCGAGATCGTAGCAGTCCATGCCGTAGGTGGCATGCAGATAGGCCGCCAGTTGGGACCGTTCGGCAGCGCCGCGGGCGACCAGTTGCACACAGCCGTCACCCTGTGAGCCGACGCCCTTACCGCCGTAGGAGAGCTCCTGTACCCGCGGGTCGAGCAGCACGGCATGGAGCTTCGGCGCGGTGAGTTCAGCCGGGCACATGGGCATGAGGTAGTGGTCGAACTGCTGTTGGGCTTCCGTCATCAGGGCTCCGAGCGCCTGGGCCTCGCCGCGCTGCAGGAGGTCGGCGGCGCGGGTGACGATGTCGGCATTGATAGCGCCGAGGTACTCATGGGCATGTCGGCTGGCGTCGTCCACGGGGAAGGGATAGGCGTGGGTGAGGTCGGCCAGGATGCGGATGGTATCCTTGTGGCCCTTCAGATCGCCGATGAGCAGGTGCAGGTGGCTGCCGACCGTGAGCCGGGACGTCTGTAACAGGTCGCCGTCAAAGGCCATCAGGACCGGCACCTGGCCGAAGGCGCACCCCTGGTCCATGCGACCGCAGCGGGAAGGGGTCAGGATCTCGCCCTGGTAGGCCGCTTCCATCTCGGCGCGCGTGGTGAGCTTGAGGTCGTAGACGCAGTTGAAGGCGCGGGCAACCAGGACGCAGAAGGCGGCCGAGGAACTCAAACCCTTCTTCACGGGCATGGTGGTGAGGTAATTATCGATCTCGACGCCGTCCACCTTGTAGTAGGTCAGGATGGTGTAGGCCACGCCGGCGGCGTAACTGAAGAAGCCACCGGCCCGGGCCGTATTCAGCAGCGCTTCCCGGTCCATCGGCAGAGATTCGACCAGATGGCTCCCATCCGGCAGCGTCGTACGCACCACGAATTGGCCTGGACAGGCGCGCACCCGTGCATGGATGCCTTGGTTGGTGCCGGCGATGATCACCTTGCCCGGCGCGATGGCCGAGTTGAACCGGCGATAGGCCCCGGCCCAGTCCGAGTGCTCTCCGAACAGGCAAACGCGCCCTGGTACAAAGAGTTCTAAGGTTCTGTTCATGCGTGTATCCTGGCTCCGTCTCAGGGTCCGCGAAGCGCGACCTCCGCCCAACCGTCCGCCGCCGCGCGCGCAGACCATAGCGCGGCGCGCCGGGCGCCGCAACCGCGGCGTTAGCGACGGCATGGCTGTTTTAAGAAACTGGGCTGGGCTGGGCGTCGCAACAACCCGTGGTCTGTCTGCCGTATCGGGTTGCGCGAGAACACACGCCGTCAGTCATGGCACAGGCGCCAAGCCAAAGCGGTGTCGCGGTCGCCGTCGGCGACCTTGCCACGCGCCACATGGCCGACGCGCGATATGGACTGCGTGCGGCAGAGGGCCGCGGAAGCGGCCCGTCGACGCCGCTTTCACTGTCGGC
>CAIZKT010000396.1:0-6233 GCA_903933565.1 uncultured Victivallales bacterium
GGTTCAGGCCTGATTTCACCGACGGAGCGGTCGCGCGTTTGGGATGTGGCTATCTGGTCGAACAAAGAAGGGCAGTATTCCCTGAACCCCGAACCCTGAACCCTTCCCTCCTGAGTAGTTACAAATCCCGTTCCAGGCGCTGGACATTCTTCCCGGTCTCAGGCAAGCTCTCCACCATGAATTCATCAGACCAGCCCAGTTCTGTCATGCCGTACAAGATGGCCTGCGTGCCGCTCGCTACGCGGGTAGAGGATCTGCTGGCCCGCATGACGATCGAGGAGAAGGCCGACCAGTTGATTCAGATACCGATCGGGCAGGACACCAACCCCAACAATATCGGTGAGGCGGAGTTCCGCCCTACGGTCGGTTCGCTCCTGAACAGCCGGCATGGCGCCAGGGTGCACAACACGTTTCAGCGCGCGGCGGTTGCAGAAACCCGCCTCGGGATTCCGATCCTGTTCGCGCAGGATGTCATTCACGGCTGCGTGACCATCTATCCGCATGCGCTCGGGCAGGCTTGTTCGTTCCGCCCCGCCCTGGCAGAGCGCTGTGCGCGTGAGGCGGCGCGGGAAGCGGTGGCCATGGGGTATCGCTGGACGTTTTCGCCGATGATTGACGTGGCGCGCGATCCGCGCTGGGGACGGGTCGCCGAAGGGTACGGCGAGGATGCGTTTGTGAATGGCGCGTTTGCCGCTGCGACCGTGCGCGGCTACCAGAGCGCTGATCTCTCCGCGCCGGATTCAATCGCCGCCTGCCTGAAACACTATGTGGGCTACGGCTGGAGTGAGGGCGGGCGGGATTACGCCTATACGGATGTTTCGGCGCGGACGCTCTGGGAGAGCTGCCTGCCGCCTTACCAGGCCGGCGTGGCGGCGGGCGCTGCCACGGTAATGAGCGCTTTCAACGACATCGGCGGCGTCCCCGCCGTGGCCAACCACTACACGCTGACGGAGGTGCTGCGTACCCGCTGGGGGTTTGACGGGTTTGTCGTTTCGGATTGGGGCAGCGTGGGGCAACTGGCCTTGCAGGGGCGCACGAGCGATCCGGCCCTGCAGACCAAAATCTGCCTGGAAGCTGGCAATGACATGGATATGGGCGATCAGGTCTACCGCAATATCCCCGCGTTGATCGCTGCCGGCAAGCTCGACATGGCCACGGTGGACGAGGCCGTGCGCCGCGTGCTGCGCGTCAAGTTCCGCCTGGGGCTGTTTGAAAACCCCTACTTTCAGGAGGTGCCGTTTGAACAGGCCTTTCTGCAACCTGCCACCTTGGCTGCGGCGGAGGCGCTGGCGGCGGAAACTCTGGTGCTGTTGAAGAACAGCGGCGATCTGCTCCCGCTGGCGGCCGGGCGACGTGTGGCGCTCATCGGTCCACTGGCAGATGCGCCCGCCAGTCTCATTGGATCCTGGAGTTGTTGTGGGCGAACGGAAGATGTCATCACTATCCGCGCGGCCTTGCAGGCGCGTTGCGGGGATCGGCTGACCTTTGCCCACGGCTGTCCGCTGGCGTTGGAGTGTTCCGACGAGAGCGGGTTTGCGCAGGCCATCCAGGCGGCGAATGCGTCGGACCTGATTGTGCTGTGCCTTGGCGAATCGGATGAATGGTCCGGAGAGAATCATTCGCGTGCCGTCATTGAGCTGCCGCCCATTCAGGAGAAGTTGCTCGAAGCGCTGCAGTCCACGGGGAAGCCGGTGCTCCTGGTTCTGGTCCATGGTCGCCCACTGGGGCTGCAGCGCGTGGAACCCAGAGCGGACGCCATCCTGGCGGCCTGGCAGCCCGGCACCCAGGGCGGGAACGCCATTGCCGACGTGTTGTTCGGCGGGAAGAACCCCTCCGGCCGGCTGGCCGTCACCTTTCCTCGCCACACCGGCCAGATTCCGATGTACTACTGCGACCATCCCCGGGCACGCATCTGGCCGGGGATGAACGGAAAGTATATCGACCTGGAGGACACACCACTCTATGAGTTCGGTCATGGCCTAAGCTATACGACCTTTGAATACCGCGCGCTGCGCCTCAACCGGGCCACGATCTCGGCGGTGGAGGTTATGACGGCCACCGTGACGGTGTGCAACACGGGCGCGCGTGCCGGCGCCGAGACGATCTTCTGGTATCTTCGTGATCCGGAGGCCTCGTTCACCCAGCCTCGCCGCCGGCTCATCGCTTTTGAGAAGATCGACCTCGCGCCGGGCGAAAACCGGGAGGTCGCGCTGCTGGTCGAACCGCTGGCGCACCTGAGTTATCCGGATGCGGATGGGCGGCGCATTCTGGAGCCGGGCAGTTTTGTGCTGGAGGCCAGCCGCCGCGTCGAGGCGGAGTTTACGCTGCTGGAAGCAACACGCACGTAGCGCGTATCCAACCCTGGGTATCCCCGGTAGGGATGAGCCGACATCCCATAGCGGGGTTTCAAGGGGTCGCATAATCATCTCGGGCGTAAGCGGGCTGGCGCCCATACAACTTTACTCATCGATTGAGTATCTTTGCTCAACCATTGAGTATTATTGCAAACCAGGTCTGAATATGCGACACTCGGCCGCATGCAACAGGAAGTCAGGAAGCTGTTTCAGCGAGGCATTGTCACCGACCTGGAAGCGGCCATGCGCCACCCGCGCCAATTGATTCAAGTCATCGTCGGGCCACGCCAGGTGGGAAAGACAACCGCGGTCTCCCAGTTGCTGCACCACATGGGATGGCCCAGTCATATCGCAGCGGCCGACACGGCGCTGCCGCCGGGGCCGGAGTGGATCGAAACACACTGGAGCATGGCCGCTGCGCTGCCTGCCACGACCGAGGCACCGGCCATTCTCGTCCTTGACGAAATCCAGAAGGTGCGCGGGTGGAGCGAAGTCGTGAAACGGTTATGGGACGAATCTAGCCGCGTCGGACGCCCCCTGCAGGTCATCCTCCTGGGGTCTTCCGCGCTACTGCTGCAGCGAGGCCTAGCAGAGAGTCTGGCCGGCCGTTTCTTCCTGCATCGTTGTCCCCACTGGAGTTGGACGGAATGCCGCCAGGCGTTCGGCTGGGATCTCGACCGGTGGCTGTATTTTGGCGGATATCCCGGAGCCGCCCCATTCGCAGACGACGAGAACCTGTGGAAGCGCTATGTGGCGGACAGTCTCGTGGAGCCGGCCATCGCGCGGGATGTCCTGCAACTGCAGACGGTTCACAAGCCGTCGCTGCTGCGCCATCTCTTCGCCTTCGCCGCCGCGTTTCCGGCGCAGTTCGTGTCGTACAACAAAATGCTCGGACAGCTCCATGATGCCGGTAACACCACGACCCTCGCCCACTATCTGAAGCTGCTGGAAACCGCCTTTCTCGTCAGCGGACTGGAACTCTATTCCGCCGGTCGCGGCACCCACCGCGGCAGCAGCCCGAAACTGGTGCTCCGGAATTCCGCCCTGATCCATGCGTTGTCACGCCTCTCGTTTGCCGAGGCACGCGGCGACGGAGCGTGGTGGGGCCGGGTAGTCGAAAATGCGGTGGGCGCGCATCTCCTCAACTACTTGCCCGAGCCGACCTGGAGCGTGACGTATTGGCGCGATGGCCAGAAAGAGGTGGATTATGTCGTCACGCAAGGCCAAGAGGTCTGGGCGGTTGAGGTGAAAAGCGGTCGGACCGGGCGGTTGAGCGGCCTGGACGCCTTTCGCGCCCGCTATCCCCATGCGCACGCGCTGCTGGTGGGCAGCGATGGCATCCCCCTCCAAGACTTCTTCGCACGACCGCCCGCCAGCTTCTTCACCACCCGCCACAGGCAGACCGCATGATGAACGCTTGCACTTCGCAGACGGATAGGACGTACAAGCTGCATTTCCGGGCGGGGGACGGCACACCTCAGTTGGGGCCGGGTTCGGCTACCCCCCGGCGAACACCGGGCGGAAGCCGACTTCCGTCAGGCGGCGGGCGGGCTAGGATGAGCCTACCCCGAGAACCACGCAGGGTCGCCGGATGTGTACGGTGTGGTCCCGAGGCAACGGCTCGGCAGGAGCCTCGCCCTCCCACCGTCGACCGGACTCGTCGTCCGTACGCGTCGTCCGATACACTCGCGTTCCGGTCGATCATCGTGTAAGCGGGTCGAGTAAGGGTGCGCGCGTACGGGTGGCGTGTAAGGGAACGGGCAAGTGTGCCAGCGGCCCTGCGGATGACGACACGTACACCCACACGCACACCCACACAAGTTCTTCTTCCTTCGTGCCCCTCGCGGTGGAGACCCTCCCAGGCGCGTTCATGCGCGTACCTTCGCGGTCCCGACTAAACAGCTGCGCCCCCTTTCCGCCCTCGCAGCACGCCGCATTTCTGCGGCTTGACTATTCTAAAGTAATGGTTTAGAAAGGACGCATGCATTACCGGTCGCGTCAATTGGCAGGCGAAATCAGGAAAGCGGCACGCCACTTTTCGGCATTGCTGGTCACGGGCCCGCGCCGGTCAGGCAAGACCACGCTGCTGCGCCACGTTTTTCCGCATGCGGCACACATCTTGCTGGAGGATGCGGATACGGTGGCCCGCGTGCGGGCCGATCCCCGCACTTTTCTGGATGAACTGAAAACACCGGTGATTCTGGATGAGATTCAGAACACCCCGGAGTTGTTCACCTACATCCGAACCCGTATCGATAAGCACCCTTCCCAAAAAGGGTTATGGCTCTTGACCGGGTCGCAAGAAGCGCCGTTGATGCAGGGGGTCACGGAGTCCATGGCCGGCCGCGTTGCGATTTTCAATCTCCTGCCGCTTTCGGTGGAAGAAGCGCCGGAGATGACGATCTTGAGCGGGGGCTTTCCGGAGGTGCTGGCTGCTCCGGAAGCGGCGGACATCTGGTTTCGCTCCTATATCCAGACCTATCTGGAGCGTGATGTACGTGCCGTCACGTCCATTCGCGACCTCTCGACGTTCCGGCGCTTCATGGGTTTGCTCGCCAGCCGCTGCGGTCAAATGCTCAACAAGACGGACCTGGCGGCGCCCTTGGGCGTGTCGGTTCCGACCATCACCCAATGGCTGAGCATCCTCGAAATCACAGGCCAGATTATCCTGGTCTCGCCATTCTATGAAAACTTCGGCAAACGACTGGTGAAGACGCCGAAACTCTACTTTGCCGATCCGGGACTGGCCAGTCATCTGGTGGGTGTACGGGATGAAACCACCCTGCGCACATCGCCCTTTCATGGGCCACTGTTTGAAGGTTTCGTGGCCTCGGAGATTGTCAAACATCGTCTGAATCAAGGTCGGGACCGCGGCCTGTACTACTTTCGAGACAAACAGGGATTAGAGGTGGATTTCGTGGTGGATGAGGGGAACCGTTGTCTGACCCTGCTCGAAGCCAAGGCCACACGCACGCCGATGCCCGACGATGCAAGAGGGATGGTGCGACTGGCAGACAGCATAAAAGGGTACACGACCTCATCGTTCCTGGTTCACGGTCGGCCTGCGCCAGACGACACCCCGGCCGCACTCTTTCCAGGTGTAAAAGCAGTCGGACTGGGTCGGCTGCGCGACTGTTTCTCAAAGGATGGTTGATCTGCCCACCCAAGCACATGGAAAACGTCCCGTTGTCCAAGCCGCACGGCCGTCTCACCCCCCGGCGAACACCGGTCGGAAGCCGACTTCCGTCAGGCGGCGGGCGGCTTCTTCGCGTTGATCGCCTTGCAGCTCAATGCGCCCTTCTTTGCACGTGCCACCGGTGCCGCAGACTTTCTGCAGCGTGCGGGCTAGTTCTTCCTTTTCCGCCTGACTGATGCCGACAAACCCGGTCAGGACCGTCACGACCTTACCGCCCCGATGGGCTTTCTGCCGCACGATCTCCACCCGCCCCCGGTTCTTAGGCGGCGCAGGCGACGCCAACGGGGAACCGGGCGGCAGCCCGGCACTACTCAAAGCGGCAAACGGATTGAACCGCGCGTCACCTGCCCCGCCAGCCGCACGCAAACTCTGCTCTTTTGCCATGCCGCTACTCTCTCACAATCGCCACGCCGTGCCAAGCGCAAGGCGCGGCATTTCCGGTGGGATCATCTGCCAGTCCATGGTCGATAACATGGCCCTCTGCACGTGCGACGAAGAAAGCGACGAAGTGTGGCGTGGCATGAATAGGAGCAGCAGGCATGGGAGCTTCTTTTAGCTACGGATGACGCTGATGGCGCGGATTGCGTTTGGTGGAGCCATCAATGCCAACCAATCTCCCAATCCGCGAAATCCGCATAATCCGTAGCTGAAAATCTCCTGTGGATACGGTGGGGGTCCCACAC
>CAIZKT010000397.1:0-5784 GCA_903933565.1 uncultured Victivallales bacterium
CAGAAATCGCCGAACCGCTCGCCCTCATGGCGGGCTTTGGCATAATGGCCGATTAGCGGCTCCAGCACCGGTTTGAGGTCCTCTGATCGCACGCTTTCGCGAAACAGCTTGGAGAGCCGCTGCCCCGCGAATACGCCGCCGAGGTAGATGTTGTACTTTCCCGGAGCCCGTCCCACCAAGCCGATTTCGGCGAGGAACGGCCGCGAGCAGCCGTTGGGGCAACCGGTCATCCGGATGGTGATGGCATCATGGCGCAAGCCGTTAGCTTCGATGGTTTCCTCCAATTCCGTGAGCAGGTCCGGCAGGTAGCGTTCGGCCTCGGCCAAGGCCAAGCCGCAGGTGGGCAACGCCACACAGGCCAGCGAGTTGAGCCGCAACGCGCTCTTGAGATGACTGTCGGTGATGCCGTATTGGGCGAGCAGTTGTTCAATTTGAGGCCGCCGGTCCGGGGAAACGTTGGCAATGACCAGATTCTGGTTGGCCGTGAGCCGAAAATCGCCGTCGTGGATCTTCGCGATTTCCCGCAGCCCGGTGCGCAGCGGATAGGCCGGCGTGTCCAGCAAGCGGCCGCCTTGAATGAACAGGTTGAGGTGGCTGTTGCCGCGCTCATCCTCGAACCACCCGTAGCGGTCGCCGTTATCCGCGAACTGATAGGCCCGCTCGGCGGCGAGCGGATAGCCTAGGTAGGTGTGGAGTTCCTGCTTGAACCACTCGATGCCACGGTCCTGGATCGTGTATTTGAGGCGGGCGTGCCTGCGGTCGGTGCGGCTGGGGGACGGCCGGGCCGACCGCTGCTCCACGCCTGGCGCCCGCCTGGCGCCCGGCGGAATACAGACGCCGTCCGCAAGCCACTTTACGTGGTTCATCCAGGCACGACCCCGATTCCGTTGGGACAGGAAGTCGAAGGTATCTCAATCCGAGTTTTGACCTACCTGCCCGTCTGCAACCGGAGGTGGTCAAGACAACTCCTATCGCTTGCTTGACATACCGTGCGGCTCGCATGTATTGTATCTACCACGTTGTGGTACTCAGCTCTCATGCCATGTAAGCCGCCGAGTCGTTGAACCGCACCAGATGTGTCCGACCAGCATTCAGCGCAGCAGGGACGCCGGACGGCTCCCGCCAGGGCCTGGCGGGAGGTTGGTCGCCGCCGTGTGGCGTTCAGGTGTCGGCGGCCAATTGGCGCGGTGCGGGGGCGGCGCGCAGGCTGGAGACCCGTCGGTTCACGTGGCAGCGCGCACCCTACTCGTTCTGCTGGCGGGTCTGTTCTTCCTGCCGCTCTCTGCCTGGGCCGCGCTGAGCGGCGGCGCGGGCGTGGGGACGGTCAGCGCTTACAGCGGCATCGTCCTGCGCCGGGACGGGGTGATCGAGGCGTTGCCGGTGCGCTGCAACTACAGCATCACCAACACCGGTGCGGCAACCACGCGCACCTACAAAGTCAGCTTCTCCCTGCTGGACGCCACTGACACCAGCGTTGGCGGCGCGACCACGGCGGCGTTCAGCGTCACGATTGCCGCTGCCGGGGGCGGGGAATACCCGGTGGTGGCCGGTGCCCGCAGCGCCGCGCTGTCGCCGACGTCGCTGACGGCTGGGGCGCCCTATCGGCTCAGGACCCAACTCTATCTCCAGGACCCGGTCGACTTGAACTATGCGCCGATAGGTGCGGCGGCCCTGAGCAGCGAGTACCGCTGGCGTGTGGTCGACGCCGGCAGCAGCGCCGGCGTGGTGGGGTGGCTGAACACGGTCAGCGTGCTCCGCAGCTACGCGATCGCCTCGATCCCCGGTCGTGAAGCCTTTCAGGTGCAGGTGCAGGGAATTCTTGGGCGACTGGATGAACTGGCGCTGCCAGAGGCCGCCGCAGACTACCGGCTCCACTTCGACAGCACCCTCACCGGCGCGGCGAGCGGGCCCGTCGCCTTGGTCAACCCGCGCACGACGGCGCTCGTCGTGCTGGCCAATCACGCGGCCGACGGCGCCCCGGCGAGCGTGGCCATCGCTCAGGCGCTCGACCTGCGGCCGCTGGCGCAGATCGATTCCCTGGACACCTTTACCCTCACCGTCGCGCTCTCGTTCGCGGGGCCGGACGGCGTCGAATCACCGGCGCATTCGACCACGCTGGCCGCGGCGCGCCTGCTGCATTTCAACGGCATCCTGCGTTTCGGTCCTGCGGCCACGCGGCTCAACGAAGTCTCCAACACCCCGGCGCCGCTGGGTCCTGCACTCGGGGGCGGCGAAAACACCCGCTTGGGGCTGCCGTTGAACGGTGCTTCATTGGGGTCGGACCATACGCTCAGCGCCCCGGCAGGTTTGGCCGTCGTCCTGTACACCGACGGCACGGCGGAAACCTGGGATATGGCCACCGTGACGCCGCCCGCGGTGCCCGACATCGGGGTGATCCGGGGCGTCCGTTTCACGCGTGAGAACATCACCCTTGGCCCGGCCGGGGCGAGCGCCACGCTGCGGGTACGCTTCCCGGTCGGCTTCGGCCTGACCACCTCTGCCAGCATTCGCCGCCTGCGCGCCGATTTCCCCCTCGGTATCGCGCCGTTGGACGGCGCCTTGCTGCCGTCGGGCTCCTTCTGGCTGCGGCCGGTGGACATCGGGGCGGTCGCCTTCTTCGCGGCGCACGAGCAACTACCAACCTCCTTCGAGAGCACCTCGATCGTGTGGAACACCGCGCTTGGCAGCTTCGCGCTGCGGCGCGACAACACCCACTATGTCCGCGCCCACGAACTTGACACCCTCGACGCGCTCCGCGCCGATCTGGTCGATCCCACGGCTGCCGACCGCCCCTCGAACGAAGCCGTGTTCCGCCATCCCGCCGCCTCGACCCGGGTCGACCTGGTGATCTCCGCCGGCGCCCAGGGCCGCGCCGTGCTGACCACGGTGCGCCTCGACTTGCTGCCCGCGGCCTTCACCGCGCATTTCCCGCGTGGGGTCACCGTGGCCTGGGGACAAATCGGCGCGCTCGTATTCCAGGACGGCGAGATCGATCCGGCCCAAAGCACGCTGCCGGGCGCCACGGAGGCGGTCTTCGCCTGTTCGCCGAACTGCCGACACTCGCCGGTCAGCGCGCCCGACTCTCAGTTCACCTTCACTCCCAACGCCCGCACCTGGTCCTTCTCCCCGGACGGTGGGTTGCAGGCCGAGGGCACGCTGGCCGCCGCGCCCTTGCGCTGGGGCACGCGTGACCTGACGCATTTCGTCCACACCACCGGTAACTTTACCAGCGCCGCGGCGCGGCTCCCCGGCAACTGCCTGCGCAGCGCCCTGGCCAGCAGCGCTGCCGACGATCGTCCCGGCGAACTGCTGCTGAGCGGCCAGGGGCGCCCCGGCGAGCCGGCCTACGCCGAACACCCCGGCAGCGCGGGCTACGCCGCGGGTCTCGCCGACTACGCCGGCCTGAACTTCCGCGTGGACGGCGATGGCGCCCAGACGGCAACCACCGTCCTTGGCAAGCTCAGCGCGCCCCGCACGCTGGGGCCCTACGACCTGCGCGGTACCTGCAAGTATTACGCCAGGCCGGCCGGAGTCAGCGGCATCCACGAGGCGGTCACCGCCTCGTTTGCGGCCTGCACCGGGGGCCTGAACATGTATGGCTTCCCGATGACCCTCGACAACCTCCAGGTTTCGTATCTCGACAACCAGAACCAGGAATCGCTGGTCAGCGGCACGGTCAGCGTCCCCGGCGTCCGCGAAACCGAGGGCTTCAGGCAGCCGTTCACCCGTATCGAGTTGCTCTGCAACGGCGACCTCGGTGACCTCACCCTGCCCAACCCGAACAACCTTGAGCATACGCTGCACTACTGGCACGCCACCTTCCACGCCACCACCGCCGAGTTCATCCACCAGCCGCCGCCGGACACGCCCACCTCCGTGGCGCTGGTGTTTGGCGCGGACGTCTCCGTGCGGGGTGTGCTCAAGGCCCCTGTCTCGGGGGCGCTCGGCTTTTTCCCCTCGGGCAATCTGGTCACTGCGGCCGACGGTTTCACCGGCGTGGATTCGCGGCTGCGCCTGCCCTCCAGCGTCGGCCTGGATGGCCCCCGATCCACCTTCGCGGTGCACCCCATCTCGCGGCTGTACTTCAACAATGCCCTGGATCCAGATGCGCCTGCTGCCGCCGGCTTCGTGTCGTTCGCCGGCACCGTCGACGTGCCGTTCTTCGAGGACATGAAGGTCCACGTGTTGGCGCGTACCACCGGTGGCGGCGCACAGACAGTGATCCGCGGCGGCTGGCCAGATGGCGGCTGGACCGAAGGCGGTCAGACGTTCTTCACCAGCACCACGTTCGACCCCACGAACCGTGGCTTCCCGTCTGCGGGCGCGGGTGAGCCAGCGGGCTTGGGTGGCTACCTGGAGAAATCCAAGTATACGCCGCGAGTGCATCAGGACTGGCTCGGTTTTGTGACCTTCAACATGCCCGTCATGTGGGACGCGGCGCGGCGACAGTTCATCTCCGATGGCCCCACCGAAGAGGATTTCCTCATCGTGAGCACACAGCGCGTGATCCAGGCGCTCACGCCGTCGGGCGCCGACCTGCGCTTCGGCATGCAGTTCAAAGGCCTGCCGCGGGTGAATCTGGCCGCCCTGGTCATCGACGAGGAGGAGGCGACCAACGAACTGATCCAGCACATTCCCGGCGGCGCGGACATCGCCGGCGCGGCCAAGGCGCTCGAGGCGCTGCTGAATGGCCGCAGCGATGCGCTGGTCAACGGCGCAGTGGATGCGGCGGTGGACGGGTTCCTTGACGGGTTGTTCAACGCCTTCGACACCCCCAACGTCTTGCCGAATCGCTCGGCGGCTGCCGCGAGCTTCTACGTGGACGCCAACCGGCCCGCCTTGGCCGACGATTTGCAGCTAGACCTCAAAGGCAGCGTAGCGGCGCGTAAGGGCACCACCATCATCAGCGATATCAGCGAGGCGCTGGACAAGCTGGAGGCCGGCCTCCAGGCGGCCGACTACCTCTTGCGCAAACAAGGCAACGGCCCCTATCAGGTCGACGGCCCCGGCGCCCGGCTCGCCTTCCTCACCACAACCACCGACATCGGCGGCGACGCCATCCAGGGAGTGCAGGGCGACATCAACAGGCTGATCAACGTCGACCTGCGCCCGACGCTCGACGACATCCACCGCGCGGTGGTGAAGCTGCACGCCGCGGTGAGGCTGGCCCAGGATCAGCTCGAAGGCGTACGGGACGAGGCCGAATTTGCGCTCGAACAGGTCAACGGGGCAAAGAAGGCCGTCGGCGTGGCCGACCTGGCGATCGGCGATATCCAGCAGTACTTCGACAGGGTGAATGACCCACTCAGGCATTTTCTCGACGAGACGGGCCGCACGGCGTTGCGTACCGATCTGAAACGCCTCGTCCGCGACCGCATCCACGCCTCCACCTTCGTCTCCAGCCTGCAGAAGACCCTGAAGGATCTGCTGGAGCCCTTGCGCGACGACTATCAGACCACGTTCGAGCGCATGCACGGGGTGATCAACGACGTGCTGCGCTCCGCTTTCACCAAGTTGGTGGCAGAGCCCCTTGCCAACGAGCTCGGGAGCGATGCAGCGACTGCTAACAAGGCCATCGGCGACTTCAACGACACCTTTGAACTCGCCAAGATCGACGGCACCGCGCGGATCGAAGGCGACTCCCTGGTGGCGGCCCACCTCAGCGCCGAGCTCGGCCTGCGGGTGCCCGACCGCATCGGCATAAAAGGCTGGATCGATTACCGTGTATCAAAATCTGATTAAGAAAGTTGCCGTTGACCCGGCGTATGGCTGTATTTATAATAC
>CAIZKT010000398.1:0-1600 GCA_903933565.1 uncultured Victivallales bacterium
CGGGCCATGGTGCTCTCCTCTTTCTCCTGCTGTTGGGGGCAAGTCGTATGCTGACGGCTTTTTTAGTTCCTACGTTAAACAATATAGGCCGAAATCGGCGGCATGACAATGGCGAACCCGTCGGCGTGTTGCGAGTTCGTGATCTGTCCGGTTCTGTAGCACGACAACTGTCCGGTCGTCATAGTGCCCCGAAGGGGGTACCAGATGAAACGGACGGAACTGCTACAGGAGATCCGGAAGATGAGATTCGAAGAAGCGTACGAAGGATGGAACACAGGGCGGCTGACGCAGGCCGAAGCGGCGCAGATCTTGGGGATGTGCGAGCGCAGCTTCCGGCGGTATCTTGCGCGGTACGAGGCCGAGGGGCTGGAGGGGCTGATCGACCGACGGCTGGAGCAGGTCTCGAATCGTCGGGCGCCAGTCGATGAAGTCATGGCGCTGACCGAGCAATATCGAAGCCGGCATCTGGGCTGGAACGTCAAGCACTTCCACAGCTGGTACCGACGAACGGGCGGCACGCGCAGCTACACCTGGGTCAAAAAGCGTCTGCAAGGAGCAAAGCTGGTCCCCAAGTACGAGAAGCGCGGTGCCCATCGGAAACGGCGGGAGCGGTCCGCCTTGCCGGGCATGATGATCCACCAGGACGGCAGCACCCACGAATGGGTGGCTGGTCAGAAATGGGACCTGATCGTCACGATGGACGACGCCACCAGTTGGCACTACTCCATGTTCTTCGTCGGGCAGGAAGGCACGGCCAGCAGTTTCCGGGGCGTGCATGACGTGATCACAGGGCGAGGGCTGTTCAGCTCGTTCTATAGCGACCGGGGCAGCCATTACTGGACCACGCCGGAGGCGGACGGCAAGGTGGATAAGGAGAATCTCACCCAGTTTGGCCGCGCCATGAAGCAATTGGGCATCGAGATGATCGCCGCCTACTCACCCGAAGCCCGAGGGCGTTCGGAACGGGCCTTTGGCACGCACCAGGGGCGCTTGCCGCAGGAACTGGCGCTGGCGGGCATCACCGACATGGAGGCTGCCAATCGCTACTTGCGGGAGCGCTATCTTCCCGCCTTCAACGCCGAGTTTGCCGTGCCGGCGCTGGAGACGGGTTCGGCCTTCGTCCCCTGGATCGGTGGCAGCCTGGAGGACATCCTGTGTGAGCAGTACGAGCGCATCGTGGGCAACGACAACTGTGTGCGCTTCGAGGGCATGAGCCTGCAGATTCCGGCGGATCGGCATCGCTGCCACTACGTCAAGGCGCGGGTGCGGGTGAATCAATACGCCAGCGGGGCGCTGGCGCTGTTTCATGGGCCGCGCGGATTAGCCTATTTCACGCCCGACGGGAGACCGATCATCGATGACTTGCAACAGGCCGCTT
This sequence comes from uncultured Victivallales bacterium, assembly GCA_903933565.1. Classification (GTDB taxonomy): domain Bacteria; phylum Verrucomicrobiota; class Lentisphaeria; order Oligosphaerales; family JAFGRS01; genus CAILUI01. The sequence continues at coordinate 1,379 of CAIZKT010000398.1, forward strand.
GATCCGTTCGCCAGGCGGGCCGTTGGGGGCGGAAACCGGCTTCGGGCTTCGCCCTCCGCCGCTTCCCGCCCCCAACAGAAAAAGCGGACAATTCATGTGCTACAGAACCGGACAAGTCTAAAAACCCGCGACACGCCGATGTCGGGCCGGCGACACGACGATCCAGGCCGCAGCGGAATCAATCCGAAGGTGATCCAGATCAAAAAACAGGCCAGGAATTGC
>CAIZKT010000399.1:0-3181 GCA_903933565.1 uncultured Victivallales bacterium
CCAGCCCATCTCGATGTCGGCGATCATGTTGTTGCCCGTCGTGTCATGGCTCTGCTTGGCGACATCCTATGCCTGATCGAGCAACTCGCCGACGATGTCCTCGAGTTCATCCGGCAGTGGCACCAGCGGCATATTCGGAAACTCGTCGGTGTCGAAGCTCTCCATGTTCCAGACGATGTTGTCGGGGATGTCCATCAGCCACATCTCGACGTCCTCGACGCGCTCTTTGGTGTTGCGAATGGCATCGAGCAGGCTGTCTTCCTTCTGCACCGCGATCTCCATCGCCGGCGCGTCGGCGCTCTTCGCGGCCTGCTCCACGTCCTCGAGAATCTCGCGCATCTTCGAGTTCAGCTCGTTGCAGACCGGCAGTTCGGGGAACTGGTAGAGATCGTTGGCCATTTGCTCGACCAGCTTCGCCATCTCCTTCTGCTTCTCGTCCATCTCGCGCAACTTCTCGCGCACCTCGTCGTCGAGCTTGCCGCGTTGCGACAGGTCGCGGGTGACTTCGGCGATCTGGTTCTGCTTGGCCTCGAGATCGGTCAGCGACTCCTTCGTCTTCTTCAAGGTCTCGGCGGCATCCGCCAGGATGCGCTGCGCATTTTTCATGCGCCACTGGTTGAGGATATTGAGTGCCTGCATGAGGTCGTGCATGACCTCATCCTGGCCCTGCAACGAGGCGGCGACATCGCCGCCGCTGAGGGTCTCGGCCGCGGCGAGGGCCTTCTCGTAGGTCTTTCCCTTGTCCAGCACCTCATGGGCGGCGCGCAGCTGTTTGGCGAACTCATCGTCAACCCGCTCCTCGATCATCACCAGGCACATATCGCCGAAGCTGACCAGGTCATTGGCGATCTTATCCTCGGCGGCGGCCAGCCTCGAGACCATGGCCGCATCGCTGCCCGGCCCCTGCGCCGCCTTGGTGTCTTTGAGGTTCTGGCGCTGGGCCGCGCAGAGCTTCTGCAACACCGCGAACAAATCCGTCTTGTCCTGTTGACGCTGCTCGTTGGCGAGACCTGTGGGAATCCCTGTCAGGGCGGCCAGGATCATGGTCTCGAGTTTCACGCAGGCACGCAACAGACCAGGGACATCCTGCGGTTTGGCCCGGTGGGTCTCGTCGAAGCGTTCCAGGACCTCCGCCATCTCGTGGTTGACCAGGCCCGCCAGGGTGGTCACCAGGTCGCCCAGGGCAGCCTGGTTCTTGAGCAGGTCCGTAGCCATGACCCGGATGTTCTGCTGCGCGATGCTCAGAGGCTGCACCAAGGCGCTGCCGGCCGGCTTGCCCAGCGTCGCCAGATCACACAACCCCCGGGTGTTCTTCAGGTTCTCCCGCTGCAACCTGGCCAGCGTCTTCAGGCCGTCCTCTGCCTGTTCGGTCATCTGGCGCCGGGCATCGCGGTGGTCCTCCGAGGCGGGCACCGTCAGTTGCAGGACCGTCGAGTAACCGCGCCGCCGACCGCGGTCGTCGCCATTGTCCTCGGCCCAGACGCGAAAGCGCAGCGTGTCGCCGGCCCGCGCATCAAAGCTGGCGACATCGAGGAGGAAACGACCGGCAAACGACTTGACCCGGCCCGTGGGCGCGGCATCGCTCACCGGCTCGACGCGGTCTTCGGCAAGCAGCCGTTCAAGGCCGACGCGCGTGACCCCATGGTCATCGTCGGCTTTGAAGGCGACCGGGACCTGGGCGTCGGCCGCTGCCACCAGACGCTGCTTGGTGTCCACCAGAACTACGGTCGGCTTCTGGTCCGGGAGTACCGCAAACGGCAGGACGCTGGTGGATTCCAGACCGTTCACCCCCACCAGCCGCAGGCGGACACTGCCGCCTTCGCGCATCTTGAAGGTCAAGGCGAACTTGGTTCTGCCCGAAAGGCTCTTCTCCACTACGACGACATCATCCTGCAGCACCACGGCCGTGCTCAAGGGGGCGCTAGCGGACCCCCCCAGAACCAGGCTGGAACCCGTGGGCACGCCGGCCTCGGTCGTCGTGCTATCGAGGGTGAAGGTCTTGCGGTCGAGGTAGTCCGGCGGCGTCACTTTGGCTTCCCAGCGTTCGAGTCCGGGCGGATTGGTGACGCGGATCGTATACCAGGCGGAGCGGGCATCGCCGGCGAGGATGCGGTAGCGGGAGTCGTGGAAGACGCCCTTGAGTTCACCCTGATAGCGGCCCGGCGCGCCGACCTGCATCGGCAAGGTGTCCGTCTTGTCCTGCGCCCGTTCCCAGACGATGATGGCATTCTCCGGCTTGTCGCCGTTCAAGGCCGCCGCGACGGCGATGGTCTGGCCGCGCGGGATAACGGTATTGCCGGGCTCGACGGCGGCGATCTGGGTCAGCGTGTAGGGCCGGATTCCGGCCATGGGAGCCAGCATACGTAGCGCGGCCGCCGTCAGGCGGTGCGGCGAGACGGCGAAGGCGAGCAGCAGGACCGCGACCGTGGCAGCCAACGCCGTCAGGAAGCGCCTGTAGGGCTTCTGCGAGTAGAGCTGCGGGCTCTGGAGCCGCTCCATGCCAGGATCCGCTTCCGCCAGCATGGCTTCCACAAAGGAGCCGGGCAAGGATGGGTTGCTCGCGAACTGCACCGCGTTGATGACATTATTGCGGACGCCACCGGCAACACTTTCCACCAGCACCGCCATCGCCTCGTTGGATACCGGCGTGCGTGCCGTCCGCCGGACCAGCCAGGCGCCGACGCCAACCACGGCCAGTAAGGCCAGCCAGATCACCCAGCACCAGACGCTGTGGAGCCGCAGCGCTACATCCGCCAGCACGGCCACGGTGAATAGACCCAAGAGCACCGCGACTACCCCGACGACACAACGCCAGGTACGACCGCGGATATAGTCACGGCGCAGTCGCGTGAGTTCGTAGAACAACAATTCACTGCGAGTCACGGGTGCATCTCCAGGCCGACGTACAGCCGCGGCAAGCCTGCGGAGGGCAGGACCCGATAGCCATCCGCTGCCCTTAGTGTACCCGCGGCACTCACGACATGCAACGCGCCCGCGAAGGAAGCCAGGACGGTTTCAATTAAGAGACCCCCGCTGGATCTGGCAGGCGTCTGCCATGACCCCGCTGGCCTCCTCGGAGCCCGCGCTGCCAAGGACCCGCCGGGGCCTGGTTCGCGGTATCTTGAGCGGGACCGCGCCGGCGGTATGGCGTTATCCTGCGCTGTACGGCCTGGAGCCCGCG
>CAIZKT010000400.1:0-2370 GCA_903933565.1 uncultured Victivallales bacterium
CCCGTGGCCCTGGAGCCCGCGATGCCAAGGACCCGCAGGGGCCTGGTTCGCGGTATCTTGAGCGAGACGCGGCGGCCGGGGATACGGCGGAGACCGCCGGCTCCAGGGGAGATCTGGTGAGCCGAGGGTTTTGCAGGAGTCTTCCGTGAGTACGGACCGGTGAGCGAGACGCAACCCGGAACAGGAGGTCAGTCATGTCGGTACCCTGCACGTGGCCAAGGCAGTACAGAACCTTCTTCAACCACGACGGTTTCTGCGTCTACAGCAACGCCAGCCGTTACCAGGACATCAGCAAGCCGGTCGGATTGGCGCAGGTCCATGGGTACGTGGACGAGGTGGCCGAGGCCGGGGTCGAGGTCCTGGCGCTCTGTCCGAATATGTACCAACTTCCGGGCTGGGACAGTGTCCACTACCCCTACTGGCGTGCGGAGGCCGCCACCTGGACCTACCCCGACACGGCCGTCGGGCGGGTGATCGGGCGCTGTCGCGAGTTCATCCTCGCCGGCAACGACCTGATCCGCCTCTCGCTCGAGCGCGCCCGCCACGACGGGATCGCCTTCTTCCTGACCTGGCGCATGAACGAGAGCCATGGTGTCAGTGAACCCGGGAATCCAGGCAACAGCCAGTTCTGGCGCGAACACCCGGAACTGCGGATCGGCGGCGCGGGCCCTTTCGGGTGGTGCGAGGAAGCGGCGTTGTGCTTCGCCAACGGGGCCGTGCGCGACTACCAGTTCGGCTTCATCGAGGAGCTCTGCTCGCGCTACGACATCGACGGTCTCGAACTCGACTTTCTGCGCTTTCCCTACTTCTTCAGAAGCTCCATGCCCTTTGCGGAGAAGGCGCCCATCATGACCGGGTTTATCCGCCGCGTCCGCGCCATGCTGGACGCCCAGGGTAAGCGCATTCCCATCTGTGCGCGAGTCCACAACCGCCTGGACCTGGCGCAGGCGACGGGGTTGGACATCGGAACCTGGCTGGACGAGGGGTTGGTGCAGATGCTGAATGTCTCACCCTTCTACGTCACCCACCCGGACAGCGATATCGAAGGCTACCGCCAGGCCTTCCCCGACGCGGTGCTCTTCGCCGAGATGACCCAGTGCATGACGTACGGCAAGAGCATCGAGCTTTCGGTCGAACAGAGCCGCAAGACGACGCCGGAGGTGCTGCAGGCGCTGGCACACAGCTTCCTCGAACGCGGCGCCGATGGCATCAGCCTCTTCAACTTCGCCTACTACCGCGACTACAGCTTCGGGAACCCGGACAAGCTGGACCGGTTCGAGCCGCCCTACGAGGCCTTGCGCGGCATCGCCTCACGGGAGGTGCTGGCCGGCCGGCCCAAACACTACTACGCCGGCGCCAACCCATTCTGGTCCGGCAAACCCAGTCAGTTGCCGGTGGAACTTGTGGTGGACCGACCGGTGCGCCTGCGCATCCATGTGGCGGACAAGGCGCCGGCAGCCACGTTCCGCAGCGCTGTTCTGCGCCTGCTGTCTACCTGCTCGGCGATCGAGTCGCGCGGTATCGGCGCCCGTCTCGAGGGCCAGGCATTGACTCCCGTCGTGCATGACGGAGAGCTGTTCCCCACAGCCTACCGCGAAGGTATTCCGTCGAGCCATGAGCCGTATCGGGACTTCGCGGTGAGGCCGGAGATGATCCGCACGGGCTGGAACAACTTCGAGTTCGACCTCGACTGCGGCGCCCCGATCCTTCTCGAGCGCCTGGAACTGGCGCTCTATCGCCCCTGAACTCCGGCAGCGCACCCGGCGGCGGCGGGCTCGGTCCCGAAGTTGACGGCGCTTTGTTAGACAGCCCCGCGGCGCTCCAGTCCGGCCTTGAGCGGGTATTCTGGTATGCGTTCGTGCTTCCTACACAAGGTTCTTTGGCCAGCAGAGGAGTCCGCCACGATGATCGTCGGAACGCAGAGCTACACGTGGTACCAGGTGTACCAGGAAGCCCAGGGCAAGAAGCTCTCCGAGCACTGGGACGAGGTCCTCGGGCAGGTGGCCGAGTCGGGGTGCCAGGCGTTCGAAGTCACCTCTGACGCGATCGCCACGCCGGCCTTGGCCGAGGCCATGGGACGGCTGCTGGCCAAGCACGGTTTGGCCCTGCCCTCGGTGTATGCCGGCAGCCGGCTCCATGACGAGCGCTGGGAAGAGAGCGTTCAGAGCATCCTGGCCTGTGTGCCCTGCCTCAGGCAGTTGGGCGCCAGGGTGCTGGTGACCAATCCGCAGCCCCTGCCGCAGGACAAGACCAGACCTCAGGAAGTTACGCACGGGGACTCGCAAGTTGAACGCCGGTCGTTTCGCGGGTCCGGCGGCTCCTGTCACAGCTCCGGGGCGCCGGGGAGCAGGCAGACCTGCACGGGAACGG